>JBIIXM010000116.1:0-5428 GCA_044338435.1 Flavobacterium sp.
GGTGTTCGCCAAACCCGCGACTTGTTGACTTCAGGAGATTATGATGGTGCCATTCAAAATGCTGTAGAAGGTTTGCGTGGTAACAAAACCGCTAAAGGCAAACAAGACTATGTGTATATGCTTGAAGAAGCTTTTGCCAAAGCCAAAGAACGCGATTTGCGCAACATCAATTTGTGGTTCAAAGATGCTAATCCGCAAAACTTAGAGAAAATATATGAGACTTACGTTCAACTCAACGCGCGTCAGGAAAATATCAGACCATTGTTGCCCTTAAAATTGTTGAAAGAAGGTCGAGATGCCATTTTCCCTTTTGACGATTATTCGGATCAAATTGTAAGCAGTAAAAATGCTTTGTCCAAATACCTGTATGACAATTCTAAAGCGCTTTTGGCCAATAAAGATAAAATGGTTGTGCGTCGTGCTTATGAGGATTTAATGTATTTGAAAAACTTAAGTCCGGGATTCAAAGATACCGACAAACTCATCGAAGAAGCCCTAATCAAAGGAACCGACTTCGTTAGTGTTTATACCAAAAACGAAACCAATATGGTCATTCCGATGCGTTTGGAAAATGATTTGTTAGATTTCAGTACGTATGGTTTGAACGACAAATGGACGGTGTACCACAGCAATCGCGTGAAAGGTATTAATTATGATTACGGTTTGGTGGTGAACTTCCGCCAAATCAATATCTCACCGGAGCAAATCAAAGAGCGCGAACTGCAAAAAGAGAAAGTAATTAAAGTTGGCCTCAAAAACCTACTCGACGCCAATGGGCACGTGGTAAAGGACAGTTTAGGCAATCCAATTAAAGTGGATGACCTGCGCACTGTGCGCGCTACGATATACGAATTCTCACAATTCAAAGCTTGCCAAGTTACGGCTAAAGTAGATTACATTGATTTCAACACCAATCAGTTGTTGCAAACGTTTCCCTTGGCCAGCGAGTTTACTTTCAACTATATGTATGCCAAATACCGTGGCGACAAACGCGCTTGTGATGAAGAGTATTTCCAATACTTCGACCGAAGAGCGATGCCGTTTCCTTCTAACGAACAAATTGTATTTGACACCGGCAACGATCTAAAAGCCAAGCTAAAAGACATCATCACCCGAAACCGCTTCAGGAGATAAAGAAAAAAGCCGTCAATCAAGACGGCTTTTTGTTTATATGTTGCTGTTAGATAAAATCCACTAACTTGTTAGCGTCTATGCTTTCATGTGAACGATCATATATCGCTTTACCTTCTTTGATTAGGATCAACTGAGGCGATTGGTGGTACACCCCAAATCGGTTGGCTATATCATTTGAAATATCGCGGTGTTCCAACAAATCCAAATAGTATGGCACTACTTTTCCTTCCAAATCAAACTCTTGCTCAAACTGACGCAGCGCCATACGACTGATGCTGCAACGCGTGCTGTGTTTGAAAATCACTACCGGTTTTTCGGTCGACTCATTCACTATTTCGTTCAGCTGACCCAAATCTGTTAACACACGCCAAGCTATTCTGCTTTCATTATTAGATTCTTCAGTACCGCCAAAAACTTTATTAAATAAACCCATCTCTTATCTCTTTTAACTTATCCTTTTTCCTTCATTTTCAAGACATAACGTCATTATCAACGCCAAACTGTCCACACTATCCGCAAAGATAACCAAAAAAATCAGCCATTTTGTCGGCAATTACAGAGTGGACTATAAATTGACGACAAACAATGAAGTTTTTAAAACTTTTAGCCCAAACAACAACACAAAGAAGAACAATACTATGAACACGAACAATTTTACTATTAAATCACAAGAGGCGATACAGCAAGCGCAACAAATAGCGCAAGGCTTTGGTCACCAACAAATCGAAAACGAGCATATCCTTAAAGGTATCTTGGAAGTCGATGAGAATGTAACGCCCTTTATCTTGAAGAAACTCAATGTCAATGTTGACTTATTTAAGAAAATACTCGACAGCACTTTACAAAACTTTCCTAAAGTTTCGGGTGGCGATTTGATGCTGTCCCGCGAAGCTTCCACTGCTTTAACCGAGGCGAACATCATTGCTAAAAAAATGAACGACGAATTCGTTTCGATCGAACATTTAGTACTGGCCATTTTTAAATCGAAGAGCAAAGTTGCCCAAATCCTAAAAGACCAAGGCGTAACCTACAACGGTTTGGAAACGGCTATAGCTGAAATCCGCAAAGGCGAAAGAGTCACCTCAGCTTCTGCTGAAGAAACCTACAACTCACTAAACAAATACGCCAAAAACCTCAACGAATTAGCCCGTAACGGTAAACTCGATCCTGTTATTGGTCGCGATGAAGAAATCCGACGCGTGTTGCAAATATTAACCCGTCGTACCAAAAACAATCCGATGTTGGTAGGTGAACCCGGTGTCGGTAAAACCGCAATAGCCGAAGGTTTGGCACATCGTATAGTGGACGGCGACGTACCGGAAAACTTGAAAGACAAAATCGTGTACTCACTCGATATGGGTGCGTTGATTGCCGGTGCCAAATACAAAGGAGAATTTGAAGAGCGCTTGAAATCGGTGGTGAAAGAAGTGACTTCTGCTGAAGGTGATATCGTCTTATTTATTGACGAGATTCACACACTAGTAGGAGCCGGCGGTGGCGAAGGTGCTATGGACGCTGCCAACATCCTGAAACCGGCGTTGGCTCGTGGTGAGTTGAGAGCTATCGGAGCAACAACTTTAGACGAGTATCAAAAATACTTTGAGAAAGACAAAGCCTTAGAACGTCGTTTCCAAAAAGTAATGGTCGATGAACCGGATACCGAAAGTGCCATTTCCATTTTACGCGGGATTAAAGAGAAATACGAAACCCATCACAAGGTGCGCATCAAAGACGATGCGATTATAGCGGCAGTTGAATTATCGCAACGCTACATTACCAATCGTTTCTTACCGGACAAAGCCATCGACTTAATGGACGAAGCGGCTTCTAAATTGCGCATGGAAATCAATTCTAAACCCGAAGAACTCGACGTATTGGATAGAAAGATTATGCAATTGGAAATCGAGATTGAAGCCATCAAACGCGAGAATGATGAAGTGAAATTGAGAACGCTGGGCATGGATTTGGCCAACTTAAAAGAAGAACGAAACGAAATCTTTACCCAATGGAAATCGGAGAAAGATGTGGTAGACAACATCCAAACTGTTAAGCAAGAAATTGAAGACTTCAAACTCGAAGCCGAACGTGCCGAACGCGACGGTGATTACGGAAAAGTAGCCGAAATCCGTTACGGTAAAATCAAAGAAGCCCAAGAACGATTGGAAGCATTACAAACGCAATTGGCCGAAAACCAAGCAGGCAGTTCTTTGATTAAAGAAGAAGTGACTCGCGAGGACATAGCCGAAGTCGTAGCCAAATGGACCGGTGTTCCGGTAACCAAAATGCTCCAAGGCGAAAGGGAAAAACTCTTGCGTTTAGAAGACGAGTTGCACCACAGAGTGGTCGGGCAAGAAGAAGCTATCGAAGCCATTAGTGATGCCGTACGCAGAAGTCGTGCCGGATTACAAGACATGAAAAAACCGATTGGTACTTTCTTATTCTTAGGCACTACCGGTGTAGGTAAAACCGAATTGGCGAAAGCCTTGGCCGAATATTTATTCGACGACGAAAACTCCATGACGCGTATCGACATGAGTGAATACCAAGAACGCCATAGTGTGAGTCGTTTGGTTGGTGCGCCTCCGGGCTATGTAGGTTATGACGAAGGCGGACAACTGACCGAAGCTGTACGCAGAAAACCGTATTCGGTGATTTTATTAGACGAGATTGAAAAAGCGCATCCGGATACTTTTAATATTTTATTGCAAGTACTAGACGAAGGACGTTTGACGGACAACAAAGGTCGATTAGCTGATTTCAAAAATACGATTATCATCATGACTTCTAATATGGGAAGTCACATCATCCAAGAGAAGTTTGAAAACCTTAAAGGAAGCGTTGAAGCGGCTACGGAAACGGCTAAAACGGAAGTATTAGGCTTATTGAAACAAACGGTTCGTCCCGAGTTTATCAACCGTATTGATGAAATCGTGATGTTTACACCATTAACCGCTGCCAACATCAAACAAATTGTTGGATTACAGTTGCAAAGCGTAACTAAAATGTTGTCGCATCAAAACATTACTATGGATGCCACACCGGAAGCCATTGCTTACTTAGCTGAAAAAGGTTATGACCCTCAATTTGGCGCCCGTCCGGTAAAACGTGTGATCCAACGCGAAGTACTGAACCAATTGTCTAAGGAAATCTTAGCGGGTAAAATCACAACAGATAGCATCATCTTACTCGATTGCTTTGACGGACAGTTGGTGTTTAGGAATCAAGTTATTTAAGATGCTGAGGCTTTAAAGTTAAAATATAAAGGTTGGTTGTTTTGAAAATCCTCGACAGTTGTTTTACTGTTGGGGATTTTTTAAATGACGTCCAAATCCTTATTCATTACTAATCACTTCTTACTCCGTATAACTCTTACTCCTTTCCCCTTGAATAAACATTTTTAAACTGGTGAAATGAATCGTAAAGCTGGTAACTTTCCAGTATTTTTCGTCTTCGCTTTCCGGATTGGTGTACAAATACCATAAAGTGTAAGCGGCATTATCAAAACCTTTTTTAAAGATTGGCTTACCGGACTCGTCGCATTCAATGCCCCAAGTAATGGCTTTTTTGGGTTGGTCGTGTCGCTGGTAAAAGCCGCTGCCTGTAGCGTTGAGTTCAACAACCGGTTCAGCTCCTTTAAACAAATAGGTTCCGGTAATGGGATAATCTATATCGTTGGTAATGTAATGAATACCGTCTTGTGCTTCAATTTTGGTTTGTGCAAAACTGCTTGTTGCTAATCCTATAAACAATAAACAAAGTACTTTAGATAATTTCATAGCCTGTCAATTTAGATTTTATTAAAATTAAAAAGTAATCTAAACCGTTCATCGAGCCTGTAGTACTAGTTATGAACAGGTTTAACAACAAAATTGGGTTTCATTAATTAAAATACTATGGATGAAAACAACACCCAAATAATATCAAGTTTTTTTCCAATTAAAATATTGATTTTCAACTAATATTACAGTTGGGAGCTTATTTTAACAATTTTTCAAGTAGGGAAATTTTAAATGCAATTGTTATTGGTATAACTTAAAACTATTTATTACTATGAAAAACTTAAAAACATTTGTAGCTTTATTTGCCCTTCTAGCGGTAATGGCTTCTTGTTCTAACGACAGCGGAAGCGGAGACAGTTCAATGAAAATTATGGCGCGTGGCGTTTACAACCCAACTGCCGCTAACAGAAATGCGAACGGTGTAACTTTAAACAGCGATGTAGTTTTATCGTCCTTTAAAATCAATTTGAAAGAGATTGAGTTTGAGTTTGCAGAAGGCTATGATGATGATAATG
>JBIIXM010000117.1:0-5407 GCA_044338435.1 Flavobacterium sp.
TCATGGTGTCTTGGAACATTTTGATGGCCATGTTCAACTCGTCGTACTCTTGTTCAACGGCCATCATGAAAATCATTCCGATATTGGCTCCGACAGAGAAATTGGCTCCTTGGTTTCCAATCACTAATCCGTTGTATTGTTTTTCGGCTAAGTCTATGGCTTTGTTGATGCCGACTAAAACATCACCGCCAATAGTATTCATTTTGCTCTGGAATTCAAGGTTTAAGATACCATCACCTAAATCATGAATTACAGCACCGCTATTGCTCCAAACTTTCTTGCTTTCACGGATATTATTCAGAATGATAAAGCTGTCTTGTCCGGGAATTTTGGTTTGCGACTTGCTTTGAATGTTGTAGTAGTAAGTCGCGCCTTCTTTAATAGTATAGAAACTGGTGTTGCCTGAAGCTATCATTTCACCAACCCAGGCAGCCGGTTTTAAACCTTCGGTTTCCATCAATTCAATTCCTTTTTGTACACCGATGGCATCCCAAATTTCGAACGGACCATTTTCCCAACCGAATCCGGCTTTCATGGCATCGTCTATCTTATAGAAATCATCAGTAATTTCAGGTACTCTGTTGGATACATAAGCAAACATAGCAGCAAAGTTCTTTCTGTAGAACTCGCCGGCTTTGTCTTTGCCTTTAACCAATACTTTGAAACGATCTATCGGTTTGTCGATGGTTTTGGTCAATTCTAAAGTGGCAAATGAAGCTTTTTTAGCAGCTCTGTATTCTAAAGTATTTAAATCGAGTGATAAGATTTCTTTGCCTTCTTTTTTGTAGAATCCTTGACCGGTTTTGCTTCCTAACCATTTGTTTTCCATCATTTTGTTGATGAAATCCGGTAATTTGAACAACTCATGGGCTTCGTCATTCGGGCAGTTTTCGTATAAACCATTGGCTACGTGTACCAAAGTGTCTAAACCTACCACATCAACAGTTCGGAAAGTAGCCGATTTTGGACGACCGATAACCGGACCGGTTAATTTGTCAACTTCTTCAATGGTCAAATCCATTTCTTTCACCAAGTGGAATAAGCTTTGGATTCCGAAAATACCGATACGGTTTCCGATAAAAGCCGGAGTATCTTTGGCAACAACCGATGTTTTTCCTAAAAATTTAGAACCGTAGTCGAACAAGAAATCCAATACTTCATTACTGGTTTTTGGTCCGGGAATGATTTCAAACAATTTTAAGTAACGTGCCGGATTGAAGAAATGGGTTCCGCAAAAATGCGCTTGGAAATCTTCGCTACGGCCTTCGCTCATAAACTGAATTGGAATACCGGAAGTGTTAGAGGTTACTAATGTTCCCGGTTTTCTGTATTTGTCGATTTGTTCAAAAACTAATTTTTTGATATCCAGTCTTTCCACAACCACTTCAATAATCCAATCGTAATGGGCAATTTTGGCCATGTCATCGGTAGTGTTTCCGGTAGTAATTCGGGAGGCGAATTTCTGACTGTAAATGGGCGATGGGTTCGACTTTAGCGCATTAGCCAAGTGATCGTTAACCAAACGGTTGCGAACAGCTTTGCTTTCTAAGGTCAATCCTTTCTTTTCTTCGGCTTCGGTTAAAGCATTGGGCACAATGTCCAAAAGCAATACTTCGACACCAATGTTGGCAAAATGGCAAGCAATTCCGGAACCCATGATTCCCGAACCGATTACAGCCACTTTTTTAATTGTTCGTTTCATATGTTTTTTGTTCTTTATAATTATGTTTGTTTGAGCTTGTAGAAAATCTTTTATGGGATGAACACTTCGACAAGCTCAGTGTGACAATTGTATTATTATTTGCTTTTGTTCTAAAAAACCTTCTTTTCAGTAATCAATTCGTTGATGATGTCGGCGACTTCCATAAAGTGCTGGAGTTTTTCTTCAGGTACGTTTTGCTTAACCACATCGTTGAATTTTAATACTGTGATTTTCGATTGCTCTCTCATTTGTTTTCCTAAGTCGGTTAAGTAAATGAGAACGCCGCGACCGTCATCCGGATTTTTTTGGCGGTAGATCAATCCTTTTTCTTCCAGTGTTTTTAAAGTTCGGGTTAGGCTGGTGGCTTCCATTCCCATTCGGGAGCTTATATAAGTTGACGGCGTACCATCTTCTTTATCGATACTTAATAGTGCAAATCCGATAGCCATGGAACCATCAAATTTCGAGGCTTCTTCGTTGTACATTCGGGCTACCGCTTGCCAAGTTGCACGAAGTATATAATCTATAGTTTTATCTTTCATACCTAATTAATAGCACTAAAACGATTTCGTTCTGAATTCAAAGATAATAAAATATATTATGCGCGCATACTATTTTTAAAAAATATTTGATGTATTAACAATAATATAATGTAGTAATACAAAAAACGCCCGAGTTTCCCCAGGCGTTACATTTTTGAAAAAAGATCATTTATTTGATTTGATGATCTGTGACAATTTCTTTGGCTTGTTCCAATACATTGTCATATTTAGTGGCTACGGTATTGTAAAACTCTTCAATCTTATCTTTAATTTCCTTGGTGTAATTGCTTCCTTTTTTCATGATTCTTTTTCTGGTTTTTGATCCCTTGGCGGGTGCAAATAAAACTCCGGCGAGAGCGCCAATAGCTAAACCACCTATTAACCCTAAAACTACTTTGTTTGTGTTCATGATAATTTTTAATTTATTAATATTTATATTTTTTTTCCTTGTATTACTCTTAATATAATAGCTATTATTGCAATTACCAATAAAATGTGAATGATGTTTCCTGCACTATAGGCAAAAAATCCAATAGCCCATAAAATGATTAGTATGACAGCAAAGGTGTATAAAAGATTATTCATAATTTATGTTTTTAATTGGTTCTTAAAATCAGTATAAAGTTAATATTCAAAGATTTAAATGGATTATACAATTAAATATTTGAGTTGTATTATTCTCATATTGTATTCTTTATTGGTTATTATATGCTCTGATGTATTCAATTTGTTTTTGAGGGTTTATTTTAAGGGATTTTATCCGAGAGCTTTTTTGAGTTTTAAGATTGTTCAGCCTTCTTTTTTTTCTGTTTTCCTCTAACGTCATTCGGGCCATTAAATAGCTTACTGTAGATTCGGCTCCTTGGTTTAAATTGATATTGAATTCTTCTAAACCATCATAACAGCCACCGGTGCAGGGATTATAAACAATTTGGTTTAGATGATTTTTTCCCAAAAACCAATGGAAGGCAATTTCCATTTTTTGTTTATAATCCTCGTTTTTAAAAGTATTATAGAATTTGCTTAAAGCTAAAATTGTGTAAGCTACATCGATGGGTTGTTCACCCCCAATGATTTCTTTTTTCCTATCAGCGTCTTTATGAAGCCAGCCCTTGTTTGAAATAACCTTAATACTGTTTTCGGAAAATATTTCGGATAGTAAAAAGTCGAAAGATGTACAAGCAATTTCTTTATAGGCTTTGGTTCCCAATGTTAGGTAAGCACAAAGCATGGCTTCGGGCAGTATACTGTTTCCATAGGTTAAATAGCTCTCGTACCATTGCCATTTCACTTTGCTTTCATGTTTGTACATTTGAACCAATTTATCAGCCAAATGTTTGGTTAAGTCAGTGTATGATGGTTTTTCTTCCGGTTGATTACTGTAGTAGATACCTTTGATTATAAATGCCATTGCTCTGGGAGAATGAATATCCATAACGTTAGAAAGCGCTAACTGTAACACAGCTTTGGCTTGTAAAATCAGTGCTTTTGGCAGTATATCAGTATTAGAAATTAAATACCCTAACGCCCAAATAGCTCTCCCGTTGGAATCGGAGAGGTTGGTTTCATTGTTTTGATCGGTGAAATTTTTACCTTCATCAAGGTAATTCAAAAACGATCCTTTGTCAATCCAACTGTTTTTAATAAAGTTGAAATATAGGGTAATGTATGCTAGATCGGATTTGTTTTTATAACTTCTGTAATGTTGACAAATAGCCACTAAAGCTCTGGCGTTGTCGTCGAGTGTATATCCTGAGCCAATATCCGGTTGATTGATGTTGCAGAATTGAATCATCCCGTAATCGGTTGTTAATCTTTGTAAGTGATTCAAATTGATTTTCGGCATTTTGTATTTAAAACACAATCTGTTTTTTGTTATTTTTTCAAAAACAAAGGCATGGGCGATTGCGGTATTTTCCCATGCTGTTGGTGCCATTTTATGGATAGCGTTGGTTGAAATAGTAGCGCATAATTCTTCATCTTCCAATAACTGAATGACTTTTCTCGCTAACTGTTTGTGATTTTCAAAATCTACAATAACTCCGGTTTCTTGTTGTAATACTTCTATTGCATGCGGTATTGGTGTTGAAATGATAGGGCAGCCACAACTTAAAGCATAAGAAAAAGTGCCACTAACCGCTTGATTTCGGTCTTTTGAAGTGAAGAGATAAATATCGGTTAATTGCAAATATTCTAATAAAGTGTTCAAGGGTAAGTACTCATTCATAAAAAGTACATTCTCTTGCAAATGCAGTGCAATGATTTTGGCTTTCAAAGTTTCCCTGTATTGTTCACCTTCTTCTTTGACCACGGCGGGATGCGTTTTTCCTATGATTAAAAACAATACGTTAGGATATCTTTTTACAATCAAACGTAAAGCATTGATTGTTGTTTCTATTCCTTTTCCGGAACTTATGAGTCCGAATGTGGCCAATATTTTTCGGTCGCCCAAATGATATTTTTCTTTTAAAACGGATTTGTTTAAATGGGTCACCAAATGCGTCCCATGAGGAATAACATCAATTTTACTTTTATCTATTCCGTAATCTGATTTCAAAATTTCGGACGAGGTTTGTGTCATTACAATGATGCCTTGAGCAATATTGTTTATATTCTTAACCAGGTGTTTTATTGCCTCATTAGGTTTAGGTAAAACCGTATGAAAAACCACTAATAGCGGTTTGTTTATTTGCGTTATGCATGCTAACAGATTTGACTCGAAGTTTCTGAAAAGGCCAAACTCATGTTGTATCACAACAATTTCAATGTTTGGATTTTGTTTAATTTTCAGTGCAACTTCATTGTATGAAGCAGGATTGTCAGTTTGAAGAACATAGGCAACTTCTTTTGAATAAATGTGTTTTTTTGTCGACAATTCCAGTGCGCAAATCTTTATTCGGAAAGTTTTTTTAAACTTGTTTTGGAGGGCAACAATCAAATCTTGTGTATAGGTTGCTATGCCACATTCTCGGGGTGGATAAGTGGTGAATATAACGATTTCCGGACGAACGGCTTTTGGGTTTGTTTCTTTCATTTTAAATTTTATTTAGCATTAATTCTGCAAGTAATGCCGACAAGTTGGTTGAGGCACAAGCAATTCTTTCATCGGCAGCTCCGTAATAAATGTAAAGTGTATCCTCAAAGACTACAGCTCCGGTTGGGA
>JBIIXM010000118.1:0-5406 GCA_044338435.1 Flavobacterium sp.
GTTAACCCTTCTAACGGCAAACCTTTCGGGACAAAAAGTTGGTTCTTATCGGCTACTTTATTGGCAAATTCTCTAAAAGAATCCTCAATGGCGGTAGCATCGCCGTAAATATCTAAGTGATCCGCATCCATTGAAGTCACGCAAGCGATATCCGGATGCAAATGCAAAAATGAACGATCGAATTCATCGGCTTCCACTACGGTAACGGTTTTGCCACTGCCGATTAAATTGGAATGGTAATTTTCGACAATTCCGCCTAAAAAAGCAGTAACATCGGCACCACTTTCGTAAAGAATATGGCCTAAAATACTGGAAGTAGTGGTTTTACCATGAGTACCGGCTACAGCGAAACAAAAAGTATCTTTGGTGATGATTCCTAAAACCTCTGCGCGTTTTTTAACCACGTAATCTCGCTCTAAAAAATAATTCCACTCCGAATGCGTTATCGGAACAGCAGGCGTGATGATTACGAGTGTGTTTTCGACATAAAAATCTTTCGGTATCAAACCGATATTGTCTTCAAAATGAATATCCATCCCAGCAGCAGTCAATTCATCGGTTAACATAGTACGGGTTTTGTCATAGCCCGAAACTTTTTTACCAATGTTTTGGAAATAACGTGCCAAGGCGCTCATCCCGATGCCCCCGATGCCGATGAAATAGACGTTATGGATTTGGTTTAGATTCATTTGAGTTAGTGAGTAGCTGAGTCACTGAGTGGCTGAGTTTACTTTATTAATTTTATTATTTCTTCTACTATGTCTTTGGTGGCGTTGGGTTTGGCCAATTTTTTAATTTTTTGACTCAATTCCTGCTGCCAATTTTCATCGGCTAACAACATGGAAAATGTAGTTTCAAATTGTTCGTCCAATTCAGTTTCACGCAATAAAACCGCCCCGTTTTTATCGGCTATGGCTTTGGCATTTTTGGTCTGATGGTCTTCAGCAACGTTGGGTGACGGGATGAAAATAGTTGGTTTACCTACCAAACACAATTCAGATACCGATGAGGCACCGGCGCGAGACATCACGATATCGGCTGCCGCATAAATCAAATCCATCCTGTCAATAAAAGCTACGACTTGCACATTTTCTCTTTCGTTGAAATGCTGGTACTCATCATAATACAACTTACCGCATTGCCAAAAAATCTGTACTCCGCTAGCCAAAAGAAAATCGAGTTCTTTGGCCATTAATAGGTTTATTCTTCTGGCGCCCAAACTTCCACCTAAAACCAAAAGTGTTTTTTTATTGGAATCTAATTTGAAATAGCCGATGCCTTCGCTTCTTTTATGGTCAACATCAAGTAAATCTTGACGCACCGGATTACCGGTTAAGATCATTTTTTCTTTTGGGAAAAAGCGTTCCAAATTATCATAAGCTACACAAATTGCATTCGCTTTTTTACTCAACAATTTATTGGTGATGCCCGGATAAGAATTTTGTTCCTGAATTACCGTTGGAATATTCATACTATTCGCCGCCTGTAATAACGGTCCGCTGGCAAAACCGCCTGTACCGATAACCACATTAGGTTTAAACTTTCTGATGATTTTTCTCGATTTCCACAAACTACTCATGAGTTTGAAGGGAAACAGCATGTTTTGCAACGTCAATTTTCGTTGTAAACCTGCAATCCACAAACCTTCGATTTTGTATCCGGCTTGCGGCACTTTTTGCATTTCCATTTTATCACTGGCACCTACAAAAAGAAATTCCGCCTCCGGGAATCGAGACTTTAACTCATTGGCAATGGCAATAGCCGGATAAATATGTCCGCCTGTACCGCCGCCGCTTACTATGAATTTCAACTTTTTCATTTACTTTTTCTTCAAAATAGGTTCCAATGGATTGGCATCTTCTTGGATGGAATAACTTTCCAATTCGGCTTGCTCCGCTGCTTTTTCAGCCGCTTCTTCCTCTTGCAATTGCTTATCAATCATGCGCTGTAAAGCGTCTTCACGTTTTTGTTTTTCGGCTAACTCTTCGGCAATTTCTTCTTCTTTCTTGGTCACACTCAAAATAATCCCCAGCGCCAAACAAGTCATCCAAATAGAACTACCACCGCTACTGATTAGTGGCAAAGTTTGTCCGGTTACCGGCAGTAACTCCACAGCTACAGCCATGTTGGTCATCGCTTGAAAAACTATCGGAAATCCTAATCCAATAACCACGAGTTTTCCAAAGAGCGAGTTGGCTTTGTGTGCGGCGACTACAAATCGGAACAGCAACAACAAGTACAAACTCAACACCAAAATACCGCCGAATAAGCCGTATTCTTCCACGATAATCGCATAGATAAAATCGGAGGACGATTGTGGCAAGAAGTTTTTCTGCACACTTTTTCCGGGACCGAGACCATAAACACCACCTGACGCTATAGCTATTTTAGCCTTTTCGATTTGGTAATCGTCTTCATCGGGTTTGTCGGTTGTAAAATTATCGATACGATTGATCCAAGTATCTACACGATTCGGAAACGCATCCGGAAATTGTTTGGCTACTAAAATAAAGAAAGTTAAACCCACCAATCCTGCGCCCAAAATCACTCCAATATACTTGATTGGATATTTGCCGATAAACGCTAACATGACTACCATAGCAAAAATCAAAGCCGCGGTTGACAAGTTAGCCGGAAGAATCAAGGCGATAGTAATGAAAACCGGCGTCCATAATTCCCATAATGAGTTTTGCAACGTTATTGGGGTTTCGCGGGTTTTCGACAAGTAGCGAGCCACAAATACATAGAGTACTAATGAAGCTAAAGCCGAGGTTTGGAAGGTAATCCCGATAAACGGAATTTGAATCCATCTACTGGCGTTAGCACCTTGTATTACCTTTCCGTTGACTAAAGTATATATCAATAAAACCCAAACCACCGGGAGCATTACACGCGAAATGGTTCTGAAATAATGATACGGTACTTTGTGAATTTTGTATAAAATAAAGAACCCAACAAAGACTTGAGCGCCGTGTTTGAGCAAATACGTTAAAGCATTCCCCGAACCGTGACGCATGTACGCCAAATTGCTACTCGCGCTAAACACAGGCATAAACGAGAACAGCGACAACAAGGCCACGAAGGCCCAGATAACTTTATCTCCTTTTAAGCTGTGAATGAGTTCTTTCATTTTTAATTTTAGATTATAAATTCTTAACAGCTGCTTTAAATTGGTTTCCTCTGTCTTCGTAGTTTTGGAACAAATCAAAGCTGGCACAAGCCGGTGACAACAAGACCGCATCACCTTTTTCCGCTAAATGTTTGGCCGTGTTTACCGCATCGCGCATGTTATCAACTTCTACCATCATATCAACTACGTCACTGAAGGCATCAATGATTTTTTTATTATCTAAGCCCAAACAAATGATGGCTTTTACTTTTTCACGCACCAAAGGCATTAACTCGCTGTAGTCATTTCCTTTATCCACACCTCCAACAATCCAAACTGTTGGCACCGTCATACTGTCCAAAGCGAAGAAAGTCGCATTGACATTGGTGGCTTTGCTGTCGTTGATGTACTGTACATTTTGAATTTTGAGTACTTTTTCCAAACGATGTTCAACGCCTTGGAAATTCGACAAACTTTCGCGTATGGTTTGCTTTCTGATCTTCATCAGTAGGGCTACTGAAGTAGCGGCCATAGCGTTTTTCATGTTGTGCTTTCCTTCCAATGAAATGTCAGCAGTTTTCATTTCAAATTCTTCGTTGTTGATGATAATGTCCATAGTGTCGTCGTTTATAATAAAGGCTCCGTTTTCAAAAGTTTTTGATAACGAAAAAGGTATAGTTTGTGCTTTTGTTTTATTGTTTTTTAACCATTCGGCTATCGCTTCGTCATCGGCATCATAGATGAAAAAATCAGCTTCCGTTTGATTCATTGTTATTCTGAATTTAGAGGCGATATAATTTTCATATTTATACTCATATCGGTCTAAATGATCGGGACTGATGTTGGTTAACAACGCAATGTCCGGTTTGTAATTGATGATGCCGTCCAACTGAAAACTGCTTAATTCCAACACGTAGTAATCGTAGTTTTCTTCGGCCACTTGCCAGGCAAAGCTTTTTCCGATATTCCCGCCTAAGCCTACGTTCAGTCCGCCTTCTTTAAGCAAATGATATGTTAGCATGGTGGTAGTTGTTTTACCGTTGCTTCCTGTAATCCCGATGGTTTTCGCTTTGGTAAACGGATAAGCAAACTCGATTTCAGAAATGATTGGTATTCCTTTTTCAACCAATTTTTTTACCATCGGCGCTTTATCCGGAATTCCGGGGCTTTTCATCACTACATCGGCATTAAGAATTATCTCTTCTGTATGCTTTTCCTCTTCCCAATCGATGTTATATTGTGTAAGAACGTTTTTGTATTTCTCTGTTATTTTTCCGAAATCGGACACGAATACTTCATAGCCTTCTTTCTTTCCTAAAATGGCGGTTCCCACACCACTTTCGCCTCCGCCCAGTACAACCAATCGCTTCATGCTATCTCAATTTTAAAGTCACTATAGAAACAATGGCTAATAAGATAGCTACAATCCAAAATCGGGTTACAATTTTACTTTCGTGATAGCCTTTCTTTTGGTAATGATGGTGCAAAGGTGACATTAGGAAAACCCGACGGCCTTCGCCAAAACGCTTCTTGGTATATTTGAAATAAGCCACCTGAATGATTACTGATAAATTTTCGGCAAAGAAGATGGCACACAACACCGGCAATAACATTTCTTTGCGAACTGAAATGGCCAATACGGCTATGATTCCGCCTATGGTTAAACTTCCGGTGTCGCCCATAAATACCGACGCCGGGAAAGAGTTGTACCATAAAAATCCAATTAGCGCCCCAACAAAAGCCGAGATGAAAACTGTCATTTCACCCGAATTGGGGATGTACATGATATTAAGATAACTGGACAAAATAAGATTCCCCGAAACGAAGGTAAAAATCCCGAGTGCCAGCACTGATATAGCGGAAGTTCCGGCGGCTAAACCATCGATGCCATCCGTTAAGTTGGCGCCGTTAGACACTGCTGTGATAATGAAAATTACAATCGGAATAAATACCAACCAAGCCCAATTTTCGTAACCATCTCCTGTCCAAGCTATGATTTTAGCATAATCCAACTCGTTATTTTTAACAAACGGAATAGTCGTGGTCGTTGATTTTTTCTCCACCGGTGCTTGTGTGATGACATTTTGCGTTTGGTTAAAGGTGATTGGCGTATTCGAACGTTCTCTTACGGTTACTCCCGGATGAAAATACAATACCGAACCTACGATTAATCCGAGACCAACCTGCCCGATTACTTTGAAAATCCCTTTTAAACCTTGTTTGTCTTTTTTGAAGATCTTGATATAATCATCGATAAAGCCGATGGTTCCCATCCAAAGCGTGGTTACTATCAACAA
>JBIIXM010000119.1:0-5267 GCA_044338435.1 Flavobacterium sp.
GATAGCCGTTAAGTTTGTACACCATTTGCGTAAAACCGGAGCAATCAATTCCGAAAGGTGTTTTACCGCCCCAAAGATAAGGTGCGTTCAAATATTGGTAAGCTGTGGTGATCAAATCGGATTTGGTTTTGACACCACTGGTTTTCAATCCTTCAAATTGAAAACCTTCCGTATTGATTTCGCTGTGGTTTAAAAACGATAGCGAAGCGCCAAGAGGAATAGGCAAGAGCATGTTTTTGGCATTGGTCACATATTCCACCAAATCGGCATTCAAAATGATGGCTTCTTTGGATAAATCGTTAAAATTCTTCTCCGAAATAATTTGGTATTGTTTGGAATCAACCCAGCCTTCATAACCGTCGAACTGCAACTTGATTTTAGCCCATTGGTTCTGTCTTTCCAAGATTTCAAAATGCTCACCAAACAGCACTTGCGAAACGATTTCGCTTCGGTCACTAGGCTCGGCTCGTAAAGGAATTATGGCAAGGTTACAAATGGCAAACATCTTAATCAATTATGAATTATAAATTACGAATTATGAATTGTTTCGTAATTCATAATTCGTAATTCCTAATTTTTTTTTTAAGCTCTTTCTATTACAATCGCTGAAGCACCACCACCACCGTTACAGATAGCAGCTGCTCCGATTTTAGCATTGTTTTGCTCTAATACATTAATCAGAGTTACAATGATTCTGGCTCCTGAACAGCCTAGTGGATGTCCTAAAGAAACAGCACCACCGTTTACATTGATTTTATTGTTGTCTAAGCCTAAGATTTTAGCATTAGCCAAACCAACTACGGCGAAAGCTTCGTTGAATTCGAAATAATCTACATCGGCTACCGAAATTCCGGCTTTGTCTAAGGCTTTTGGCAACGCTTTGGCCGGAGCTGTAGTAAACCATTTTGGTTCCTGAGCGGCGTCTGCGTAGGATTTGATATAAGCCAATGGTTTTAAGCCTAAAGCTTGCGCTTTATCTTCGCTCATTAAAACCAAAGCGGCAGCACCGTCATTAATTGTAGAAGCATTGGCAGCTGTTACCGTTCCGTCTTTAGTAAACACAGGATTTAAGGATGGGATTTTATCTAATTTCACGTTGGAGAATTCTTCGTCTTTAGCAAATACAATCGGCTCGCCACGACGTTGCGGAATTTCTACCGGTACGACTTCGTTGTCAAACTTACCTTCCGCCCAAGCCTTAGCTGAACGCTCGTAGGATTGAATAGCGAAAGCATCTTGATCTTCTCTTGTAATACCATATTCTGAAGCACACAAATCGGCACAAACGCCCATAGCATTGTTGTCGTAAGCATCGGTTAAACCGTCTTTCTGCATACCGTCAACCATAGTGGTTGGACCGAATTTCACACCGTTTCTCAAATGCACATAATGTGGAATCAAACTCATGTTTTCCATCCCGCCGGCTACTACAATTTCAGCATCACCGGTCATAATGGCTTGCGCCCCTTGCATTACGGCTTTCATACCGGAAGCACATACTTTATTTACAGTAGTAGTAGGAACAGTATTGGGCATACCTGCGAAAATAGCGGCTTGAGTAGCAGGAGCCTGGCCAACGCCGGCTTGTACTACATTACCCATTAATACTTCATCTACTAAAGTTGGATCTAAATTGATTTTATTTAAGGCGCCTTTGATGGCAGCGGCACCTAATTGTGTGGCAGTCACAGTGGATAAACTTCCCATAAAACTTCCGATAGGAGTTCTCACAGCTGATACGATAACTACTTTTTTACTCATGATGTTTAGTTGTTTGTCTCTCGGCAAGTGTGAACTTTACCTAAAGTGTTTGCCTTGCAAATCTAAACTTTTATTGCAAAATAATGAATTGTAAGCCCAATAAATCTTTGTGAGTAACGCTTTGCAAGAATTCTTTATTTTGTAGTGTATTGATAGTGAAGTTATTTTGGAATAATTTACTTGAAATGCTAAAAAAAGAAATGAAATAGTTGTAAATTATAGAATGATAAATTACATTTGCAACCGCTTAAAGAAAATGTTCTTTTACAATATTGAAAATTATAGGAGAGGTGCCGGAGTGGTAACGGAGCAGATTGCTAATCTGTCGACGGGTAACCGTCGCCAGGGTTCGAGTCCCTGTCTCTCCGCTCTCGGGGTGTAGCGTAGCCCGGTCATCGCGCCTGGTTTGGGACCAGGAGGTCGCAGGTTCGAATCCTGCCACCCCGACAATTTTCAAGACATTTTCTTTGCAGGGTCTCATAGCTCAGCTGGATAGAGCAACTGCCTTCTAAGCAGTAGGTCGAAGGTTCGAATCCTTCTGAGATCACCATGTGGGACAAGTCTAATTTTTTAGATTTGTCCCATTTTTTTATCCCACTGTAAGCCTTGTTAATACTGGCAATTTCATTCAAAATAGGATTTACATCAGTGGTTCGAACTTTTTTATTTTCAAAGTGGATTTTATTTGGAAATATCGAACCAAGTAGTAATCTTTTACCTTCTATGTCAGTGTTATTGTATTGTTTTCCAATAGATTCCATTTTATTTATGGCCTTTTGATACAATTCAATAATACTTTTTTCATCAATTACTTTATTTTCTTTTTCTTTCAATTCAGCTATTAAATTTTCATATCTTATTTTGGTGGTTTGATAATCGGTTTTATCTATTTCACCATCCACAAACATATCCTGTAAGCGTTCTAATTTCTGTTCTATTTTTTTTATGTTTTCAAAATGCTTTGGTCCAATTTTAGTTGATTCAGCAGAATTTGACAGTTGCTCTTTCACTACTTCTCCAAATAGCTTTTTTATAGGTCCATTAAGTGAAATACTATCCAGATAATCATTAAACCAGTTACTGACATCTTCAAGAGCATATCTTCCATTACAAGGGCTTATACAGTGGTAATAGGAGTAATGTTTTGTTCTACCTTTTGATGTACTAGCGGTTAATGGATTATTGCCGGATTTATGTGGACAATATGACCGAAATTTTCAATTAGTAAAATTGCTTGATTATTAATATCATTTACTTGCCTTATAGTATGAAGATTGGATTTAATGGTTATTAATAAAGTTATTAAACTCTGCTTTAGCCACAGTATTTAACGAGCTTACAAAAAGAGCATTATGTCCTCCGGAGATTTCAACAAATTGACTGCTTTGACAATTTGTGCAACTCATTACTTCTTGCTTAAAAATAGGCCATGAATACATTTGAATGGGAGAGTCATTCAATCCTTGAATGAATAAAATATCTGATTTAAAGCCATTTGTAAAATTCAATAATGACCTTTCAAAATAGGCATTAGGATTTTCAGAAGTAAGTCCATAAACGTTCTTTAACTTCGAACAAGTTGAACTTGACTCGACTTGTCCATTTTCTTCCAGCTCACATCTATAAATAAGATTTAAAGGCCCAGGTGCACTTGCAATAACTCCATTAGTTTGATGCATTGTATTTAATCGGGTAACCAAATACCCTCCTTGAGAGTGTCCTGCTAAAAATATTTTACCAACTGATATCCCTAATTCTTCATTTGCTTTGTATTTTACCCAAAGCAATGCTGTTTCAGCTTGAATGATGTTATCACCAAATAAAATATACTCTTGAGGATGCGCAACACTAACAATCATCATATTATTTCTATCTAAAATATTCTTAAATTCATCAAGAGCTCGGTTAGTTGCCGTCATCAATTCATTATCACTTTGGATAGTTCCATGATACACAATAAGAACGTCTGGGTTGTTTGTTATGGGTTTGTCTATAACTATATCTACACTCACGTTGTTATAAGTGATATTTTTAGTTATTCTGTATGACGAACTTTGATTATCAGAATTTTCTTTGTTGCAGGACATAAAAAACAATAACATCGGTATAATAAATCTCATAAATATATTTTTAGTTATTTTTTTTGTTTAATCAACTCCTAATCATTAAAATGATGTAAAGTATCAATATAATTTGCTAGATAAAAAACTAATATTTGACTCAAATCATGATTAAATCTTCAATAATTTAAATGTTTTGAATTTTGTTTTTAAAATATATATTCCCTTTTCTAAGAATGAAAAGTCTTGTTTTGAAATATTATTTCCTGACCATACATTTTGACCAAGGTTATTGTAAAGTTCAATCTCATCATCATCACTAATGCCATTAACATACAGCTTATCACTAAATGGGTTTGGCGCAACAATCAATGAGTCCAATTCAAAATCACTCAAATTTAACGCAGGACAATCAAGCGTATAGTTTTGAAAAAAATCCCAAATCAATTCTGTTGCATTTACCTGATATGATACAGGATTGTTGTTAGGGTTTCCACTTGGCCAACTATGACCACCATCGGTTGTATTATATTGCTGAAATTCTACATTACAATCACAATTATTTATTTTAATGAAATCATAGTCGGTCCCATTACCATTCACTACAGTCGTAACAGTGGAACAATTATTTAGTGTTTTCCACAAATTCATTGTAAAGTCTTGCGATGTGAAATTAACGCCAGAAGGCCCAGCACCTATGCCTCCATCATACAAAACAGCTGTGTCTACATAAGAATGAATATTTATTATAGGCATTTTTCTTATTGGATTACATGGCTGAAACATATGTGTTGCTGATACTGTGCCAATAGCAGCAAATTTATTGCTCAATTCACAAGCCAATCGAAAACATAACATAGCGCCATTAGATGACCCTGTTGCATATATCCTGTTTGGGTTGATTTGGTAATCTAACTGTAACTTATCAAGTAATGCACTTACGAAACCAACATCGTCAGTGTTTTGATTCATTGCTGGCGGACAACAAGCACCTGCATTCCAAGTCCTGTTATCATTAATCACTAACCCTTCTGGATAGACAACAATAAATCCTTCTGCATCTGATTTTTGAGAAAGATTGCTCATATAAGCAATAGCTTGCCAACCCAGTTGTGACTGTGTTGCGCCACTTTGCCCACCATGAAATGCTAAAACTAAAGGATAAGTATTAGAGTTATTATAGCCCACTGGCAAATGAACCATATATGTTCTAGTTACACCATTTACAATGATGTTGCTGTAAATATTTTGACCAAAGGCTTTAATTGAAAACAATAAAATACTAAATAGAAATATTTTTCTAGTCATGATTAAATTTAATGTTTGGACAAATTTTTTTAAAAAAGGTTTAATCATTGATTTTACTGTAACAGCTTAAAAACTCTTTTAAGTTTTGATATCATTGGGGTTAACAGAGTTTTTAGCAAAAAAATGGTGACTATAAGT
>JBIIXM010000120.1:0-5228 GCA_044338435.1 Flavobacterium sp.
GGCAATTTTGAATATTGCGCTAAAACCGACTTCACTGCCAACATGATTCTGGACATTTCACCTCCGGAAGCCACTTTTTTCAACACTCCGAAATCAGTGCCTTTGTTGGCCGAAAATAAAAACAACAAATCGTCTTTTCCGTTATTACGGTAGCTGCCGGAAGCAGAAATTTCTATTTTAAATTGGACATTAGGCATGCCTAATTGGGCTAAAACTTGAACCAATTGATGGGTCAAACCCGGAATAGCTTCTCTCCTACTTGAGGAAATTTGGACAGAAATCACATCCAATTCCGCTTCGATATCCTCAATAGTTTTTTGCAAAGCAATCATTTCTTCCTCCAAATTAACTACAGAAACTACTTTAGATTCAAGTTCATTTTGGATAGCAATTAATTCCTCTACAGTTAAGACTTGATGTTTCTTTTGTAAAGTATAAATGAGCTGTAACTTTTGGTTGATGAGCTCTAATTTTTCGGGATCACTAAAAACGGAATCGGATTCTTTTGCCAACTCGGCGACTATATCATCCAACTCTATAACAACCGATTGCGTTCTTTCGGACAAGGCTTGATATTCAGCAGAAAAACCACTATTTTTTTGAAGTACGGATCTAAATTCTTTTAAGTTTTTCAACAATCCGAATTGCTCATCATTAGCCAAAGCCAATAACATGGAAAGGTTGTCTTTGATCAATTCGACATTGTTTAAAGCCTCATAACTTTTCTCCAACCCTTCTAATTCTCCTGCTTTCAGATTGGCTGCTTGCAATTCATTAAAAAGAAACTCATTATAATCTTTCTCTTTCAAGATGCTTGACAAGGACGATTGTTTTGACTCTAAATCAGACTTAGCCGTGCGGTATTGCTTCAGTTTAGTAACATAAGATGCAATAAGTTCTTGGTTGGAAGCAATGGCATCTATAATCTTAAATTGATAAGCTTCGTCAGCCAACTCTAAGGTTTGGTGTTGGGAATGCACATCGATTAAAAACTGACTCAAATCTTGTAATTGCTGCAGATTAACCGGACTATCATTGACAAATGCCCTTGATTTTCCCGAGGGCAAAATTTCTCTTCTGATGATGGTTTCCTGCTCATAATCCAAATCATTTTCAACGAAAAACCATTGCAAATTGTAGGCGCCAATCTCAAAATTGGCTTCCACTATGCATTTTTCCTCTTTATTTTTCAAGGAGGACAAATCGGCTCTTTTTCCTAAAACCAAACCCAAAGCACCCAAAAGTATTGACTTTCCGGCTCCGGTTTCTCCTGTAATAATTGAAAAACCCTTGGAAAAATCGATATTCAATTTTTCAATTAAAGCGAAATTTTCAATCGACAGTGACGTAATCATAATAGCGGAATGAGGATAAGGTATGGCAACAAAAAATTACAACTTAATTGTAGCCCATTTGGCTGAATTAAGTGGTGAAATTCGGTTCAAAGTATCGATGGCATCCGATACCGGCACTTTTGGTCCGCCGGAAAGTATGGATACAATTTCATCGACTTTAGCATCAAAAAATACGCGAGTCAAGAAAGCATTCGGACGCACACTGTAAATAGAGCTTAGCGTATTGATGGAGGTAATAATTGCTTCTTTGGCGACTTTGGTATCCTTAGTCATAGTGTCTAATCCATCTCTATGGTATTGGTACATCGATTCTCTGAACGCATCAAAAGTTCCGGACAACAAATCACTGATTAAAAAGTAACGGTTTTGGTTACCGTCGGCCTGAGACCAACCTTTGTAACCACTTTGTTGGGCTACCGACAATACTTGTTGGGCCGTATCAAACCAAGATCTTCCGCCATTCAAAGCGTAGGTATCGGCATCAAAACCCAAAATCATGTAGCTGTAAAAAGCCAAAACGGAAACCAAATTCGAGTCGAAACTGGCCGGATTAAAAATTAAATTCTCAAACTCTATATAGCGAAAATTAAAGTCTTTATCGTTGTAATTAAAAACCGGTGACGCATAGGAAGAATTAAAAATCGGACGCGAAGATTCGATTTGCAAAGTAGCGTTGAACTGATTAGAGTCGTAGCTGTTCACCGTAATTACCATTGAACAGTTGATTTTTTCGTGTTGCTTGTATTCTTCTCCGGTCCAATCGGTTTTATTGACAAACTCGCTGACAGACTTTTCCAAATTCTTAAAAATCTGCGTATTGGCATTGGTCACTTTATCGGAAATGACTTGAACAGTGCAATTCAGTTGTTGCGCTTGGGTTAAACCGATAAAAAACAAAAAAAGAAAACTAGCTATTTTTTTCATAATGCGATATTACTTTGTTGATGATGTCGGTTGCTACTGCTTCTTTCGACTTCAAAGGCATGGCTTCAATATCAAAATTTTTATCAATAAATGTCACCTTATTGGTTGCTGTAGCAAAACCGGCGCCTTTATCCTGCAGCGAATTTAAAACAATCAAATCTAAGTTTTTTTTCTGAATTTTCAACTTAGCGTTTTCAATTTCATTTTCAGTTTCCAAAGCAAATCCGATTAAAAACTGGTTTTCTTTACTTTGTCCAAGCGAGGCTAAAATATCTTTCGTCTTTTCGAGTTCTAAAGTAAGTGTATTTTCGCTTTTTTTAATCTTTTGATCGGCCACAAATTTAGGTTTGTAATCGGCTACAGCAGCAGCACAAATGGCTACATCAACTTCAGGATAGTATTGATGACAAGCCGCATACATTTCGGCAGCCGAAGTCACTCGAACTAAAGCAATATTTTTGCTCTGAAGTTGTAAAGTTGTTGGACCGGAAATCAAGGTTACGGTTGCACCGAGTTGTGCGGCACATTCTGCAATATCAAAGCCCATTTTACCGGTAGAATGATTGCCTATAAACCGAACGGGATCGATGGCTTCATAAGTTGGACCAGCGGTAATGAGCAATCGTTTGCCTTTTAATGGCAATTGACTTTCTAAATCGCGCTCGATAAAGGTGATTATATTCTCGGGTTCCGCCATTCGACCTTCTCCGGATAAACCACTGGCCAATTCACCACTTTCTGCCGGAATAATAGTATTACCGAATTGCTTCAGCGTTTGAAAACTGGCTAATGTTGACGGATGTTTGTACATGTCTAAATCCATGGCCGGAGCAAAGTAAACCGGACATTTGGCAGACAAATATGTAGCAATTAAAAGATTGTCGCAGTTCCCATTAACCATTTTAGACAAGGTGTTGGCGGTTGCAGGAGCAATCAGCATTAAATCGGCCCAAAGTGCTAACTCAACATGATTGTTCCATTTCGCGTCCTCATCTTCTTCGTTGTAAAAAGTAGAATGAACCGGATTTTTGGAAAGTGTGGATAAGGTTAGCGGTGTAACAAAATCCTTAGAAGCCGGTGTCATGACCACTTGGACATCGGCACCGGCTTTTATAAATAATCTGACTAATGTCGCCGTTTTATAAGCAGCAATTCCTCCGGAGACACCGAGTAGTATTTTTTTACCGCTTAAAACAGACATAGGAATTAGTCTTTTGTAGTATCTCTGTAATAAATTTTGTCATCTAACCATTCTTGAACGGCCAATGCATGAGGTTTTGGTAATTTCTCGTAAAATTTAGATACTTCGATTTGTTCTTTGTTTTCGAAGATTTCTTCTAAACTATCGTTGTAAGTAGCAAACTCTTCTAATTTTTCAGTCAATTCTTTTTTGATTTCAGAATTGATTTGATTTGCTCTTTTAGCCATTATTGTAATTGCCTCATAAACATTACCGGTGCGCTCTTCAATTACCGTTTTGTTGTAGGTAATTGTGTTTACCGGTGCATTCGTCTTTTTTAAATCCATGACTTATTATTTAGAAAATTGTTTTAAATCGTTTTCAATACGAGCCAACATTTCGTCAGCTTTAGTTTTGTATTCAGTATCCGGTTTGAACTTAATCAAACTTTGATATGCAGCTACAGTGGCATTCAATCGTTCTTCCATTTTGGCAGAAACGCTATTGATGGCTAAGTTGTAAGCAGAATCAAATTTATAAAAAAGTGCTTTTTCTTTGAAAGGCGTTCCAGGGTAATTGATGATAAAATTATCAAAAGCTACCATAGCCGCTTTATAATCTGATATGGTATTGTACTGCTTGGCATTTTCAAAAGCCTTTTTTTCCAACTTTTCTCTGAGCACTTTAACCATGCTGTTAGCTTCTGCCAGATAAGCTGAATTCGGATAAACGTCAATAAAGTTTTGTAACTTATCGATGGCTTTGTAAGTATCAACCTGGTCTAAACTGTAGACCGGAGACAATTTTGAAAAACATTTAGCACCTAAAAATAATGCTTCTTCAACTTTTTCACTTTTTGGATAGCCGGCAGAAAAACTTTCAAATTGGTAACCGGCCAAATAAAACTGATTGGTTTTGTAAAGCGATTGCGAGTACATGTAGAATAAACGCTCTGCTTGGGGTTTACCTTTATAACTAGGTGATATTTGTTCAAACAGTCGAATGGCCTTGTTGTGTTTATTGGCTTCGTACATCTTGGTTGCCATAGTAAATTTTACTGCGATGTCCTCGGATTTTAATGCCTTTTGGTATTCACTACAAGAAGCAAAAAAAACAACAATGATTATAAGGGCTAAAAATTTCTTCATTAGTGTGTTAAAGATTACTGATATTTAAGTCATTCCCGACTTTAAACCAGTCCCAGAAATAGGGGACAAATTTAGTTATTAATTGTTTACAACAAAATATTTTTTTTGAGAGACCAAAAACTACATTCTTGAGATTTTATTGGTAAAATCTTTGATACGATTGGCTAAATTTTCGTCCACATTTACCAAAGGCAAACGAACACTATTTTCAGCTAAACCAAGAGTTTTAAAGACTTCTTTGATACCGGCTGGATTGCCTTGCTCAAAAATCATATCAATAGCTTCCGCTAACAGGTAATGAAGCTGGTAAGCTTCGTCTACTTTTCTGTTCAATCCTAAGTGAACCATCTCTGAAAATTGTTTCGGAAAACCTTCTCCGATAACCGAAATTACTCCGGAACCACCGGCTAACACCATTGGTAATGTTATCATATCATCCCCTGAAATAACCAGGAAACCTTTAGGAGCGTTTTGGATTAACTTCATGGCTTGAACTATATCTCCGGCAGCTTCTTTGATGGCTACTATGTTTTTGAAATCTTTTGCCAAACGAATGGTTGTAGCCGGTAACATATTGCTTGCCGTTCTGCCCGGAACATTGTATAAGATAACCGGAATGGG
>JBIIXM010000121.1:0-5226 GCA_044338435.1 Flavobacterium sp.
CCACCACCAAAAGATACTTTTAAAGCTTGTGGTAAGCTAGAGCGAGCAGCTTGCGTTGTTCTTACATTTGTTTTAGTAGCGATTTTCATCCCCATATTTCCGGCTAAAGCAGAAAAAAAGGCACCGAAAATAAAAGCAACTACAATTAGAATGTGCGTTGTAGGAACTACAAAAGAAATTCCTGCCAATACAGCACTTGCGATTAATACAAATACAGCTAACAATCTGTATTCTGCTTTCAAGAAAGCCAAAGCTCCTTCGTAAATGTAATCTGAAATCTCTTTCATTTTACCATCTCCGGCATCTTGCTTCAAAACCCAAGCTCTTTTTGCTGCCATAAAAAGCAGACCAATTATCGCCATAACTATTGGCACATAAATCATCATTGATTCCATAAATATAATTTTCGTTATAAATTTTATCGGTCGCAAAAGTAACAAAACTTTAACAAATAAAAACAATATCACACGTGAATATTAGCGAATTTGATATACATGGTTTTTTACCTCAATATTGTTGCTCTTTTACAACGCAAAGAATGACTTTAAAAAAGATATACAATTGAATTCAAGTCATTTAACAAACTTCGAAACACTTTTAAAAAGCAACACCATTAAAATCGGTCAAATCACAAGTGATAGAATTCATGGGATAATTATGCTGAGTATATTGGGAAGAAAGCGAAAAATAAGTTATAAAAAGATATCCAATGTAATTTAACACATTTTGAGGCAAAGGTAATTCTGTTAATATATAAACTTTCGGTTTCTTTTTTGAAGGTAATGATGCCATAAAAAATAAGTGGCCATACTGCGATACAGTTTCCAGTTTCCGGCCAACGCCAACATCTCGGCCTTATCGTTACAACCGTATAATTCTTTAAGTGTATTGACTAACGCAATATCGCCTATCGGAAATATATCGGGCGATTGTAAGCAAAACATCAAATACACATCGATAGTCCAATGTCCGATGCCTTTGATTTGGATTAACTCGTTTCTCACCTCGTCGGGATGTTTTTCTGAAAGTGTTTCTAAGACCAATTCTTTATTCAGAATGGCTTCCGCTAAAGCTTTGAGGTAACTACTTTTTTGGCGACTCACACCGCAGGCTCTCAAAACCTCATCAGAAGCAGACAAAACCAATTGTGGATAGACTTCGCCTAAGGCCATTTCAATTTTTACATAACAAGCTCTAGCGGATTCTAAAGAAACTTGTTGTTCTAAAATGAGTTTGCAAAGGGTTTGAAAACCTTCAGGTCTGGTAGGAACATTAGGATTGCCGTATTGGGCATAGAGTTGTTTAAAAACAAGCTCTTTCTCAACCAAAAAAGCAATGGCTTCCTGCATGATTAGAAATAAAACCCAAAGGATCCTTTGATGGTAAAATTGTTGGTATCCGGAATGTCACGATAATTGGCGCGCCAAGCGAAATCCAAACGGAATACTTTGAAAATATTACCAATTCCCGCACTGTATTCCCAATATGGTTTTTCCGGTGCTTGGTATACTAAGCCTGAAGCATTAATGGCTCTGTTTTCATCAGACACGGTTCCGTAAACACCTCTTACGCCAATGATTTCTCTCAGGTTTAATTTTCGGATACCCGGAATTCGAGCGAAAATTTTTCCGTTAAAATTATGTTCCCATTGCAAAGTAGCATATTCATCGGCCACAAATTCGTAGAAATTAAGGTTACTAAAAGTATTTTGTATAATGAAATATGTTTGATTCCCCGGCACCACACTCATCAACCCCAGTGGCACCTGACCGAACGTTTTTCCTAATTCCATAGTGAAATTGGAACGCCCTAAAGGGCCGATAACAACAGGCTGTTTATAATACAATTGGATTTTTTGATAATCGAAATCGCTGTCGATTAAACCTTTAAAACCTTGACTATAGTTGATAAAGAAACGGCTGTACGGACTGTCGACTTCTCTTCTTTCCACACCGTAACCGATGGTTTTTCGCTTCGGCGTATATTCTACTTGCAAATTCAGTTCCGATTGTTTCACTTCGCTGGCCGTAGTGGTAAAAGTGTTATCGGTAAAATAATTCAAACTAAAGGTTTCGGAGGCCGATTCGAGTGTACGATAAGAAAAACCTAATTGGAAGGTTAAATTCTTCACCGGTTCCATTTCCACCGCTAGTGTACTCAAGTTGATGTTGGTCAGCTTTCCGTTGGCCGCCGTAGTAAACAACCCGGAAGACGCGTAACTTCTACCCAAAACATCATTAGTAGTAGTTAAACTGGCGCCTATTTGCTCTACATCTCTTCGATTACCTCCGGAGATAATGACACGGTTCTTTTTGTCAACCATCCATTTTCCGGAAACGCCGTATTTGAATTTATTGTCATCGAAACCATAAGCCGTATAAGCTTGAATACGCCATAAATCGTTTGGCCCGAAATAAGTTCTTCCACCGGCTCGCAAGCGCCAACCTTCTACATCATTGAAACCTACGGTAGAAAAAATTGGTCCATAATCGAGTTTCCATTTCGGAATTTCGATGTAACCGCTTCCCAAAATCGACACCAAACTGTACATTTGTTTGAAACGCTTGACGGTTTTCAAGGTGTCAATCATCTTATAAATTCCAACCTCATCTTTGTTGAGTCGCTCAAAACGATTTTCTTCCCAATAGGCATCGGATTTGGCATACACGGAATTGTCTATGTAGTTGACTTCTTCTTTGTAGAATTTCTCCGGTTTCTTTTCATCGAACTTAAAATTGCGATATAAAGTGGTTCTTTTTCCGTAAACTCCTTTCGATTCTTCTTTTTTGCGAAGGGCAAAATCCGACATCATATAATCACGCGTTGGCAAGAACACCGAATCGTTCAACACTTCAAATTCTTGTTCAATGTAAATGTCTTTTACCCAGTTGATGTTGGCGCTCTTGGTCACCGCCATGTTAATGGTTTTGATAGCGAAAGTGGAATCGTTTACCCAAAAATCGCCTTTAAAAGTCAGCTCATTTTTACGACGCGGATAGAACACGATGTTGTAACACCATTTGTTGTCAATGTATGCCGTATCGGTTAATACATAATTGTACACATCAATTCCGGTGCGCGATAACGGACTGACAAAACTCTTATCGAAGAAATTCAGATAATTGTCATAAATATCGAAATCGTTGTATAAATCTTTGATAAACATGTTCACCCCATCGCCGTTTCCTAAACCTGAATTTTTATTGGCTTTGAGAATTTCTTTGGTCTTTTTGGCTTCGTTATCGCCATAGTAATCCGAAAGTGATTCGTTGATGAAAATCGGCAAATAGGTTTTACCCGTAACGCTGGATGTATCGATGTTTTTAAAGACGAACTCCATACCCTTGAACAGCTTATTTTTCATGAAGGCACTGTCGATGGTATTCATGTCAAACTCGACTTTCTCGTATTTTTCGTATTGGTACTGTTTGAACATTTTCAAGCCGTTTTTACGACGGCGTTCCCAAATTTTGCGCAAAATATCCAAGGCAGGATTGTCTTTTTTAGAGGTTTTCCCGGCATAAATTTTAACCTCTTTCAAGGCATTGCCTTCGGTTAAAATCACTTTAAAGTCGTAATTCACCAACTTAGGCAACTTGACTTCCTTATCCGGAAAGCCTACAAACGAAACGATAATAGCCGTATAATTGTTGGGCGATTCTATGTAAAACCTTCCGTCTTCATTAGACACAACGCCCACTTGCGAGCCTTTAAAAACTATGTTCGCGTAAGGTATCGGTTGGTTGGTATTGTCGAGCACTATACCACTAACTTTGGTTTGCGCTGATAAACTAAACGCGAAAAAGAAAACAAGAAGTGTAAATATTTTTTTCATGGGCAAAAAAAAACTTCATCTCATTAATCAGATGAAGTTTCAAATATAGTTATTTAGATTACTAGATTTCAGACTTCATGGAATTTTAGGATTTTACTAACGTTCCGCCGGTCTAGTAGTCTGTAAAATTATTTATAGGTTACTTTTTTTACGGCTTTAATTACATCCTCGGCATTAGGCAACCATTCTTTCAACAAAGTTGGAGAATAAGGCGCCGGTGTATCTGCTGTTGTAATTCTTTGGATAGGCGCGTCTAAGTAATCAAAAGCTCTTTCCTGAACCATATAGGTTATTTCAGAAGCGACGCTGGCAAAAGGCCAAGCTTCTTCCAAAACTACCAAGCGGTTGGTTTTTTTAACCGAGTTGATGATGGCATCATAATCCATCGGACGAACTGTTCTCAAGTCGATGATTTCACAAGAAATACCTTCTTTCGCTAATTCGTCAGCGGCAATAAAAGCTTCTTTGATGATTTTACCAAAAGATACGATAGTCACATCAGCACCTTCTCTTTTTACATCAGCTACGCCTAACGGAATAGTATATTCTTCTTCAGGCACTTCCCCTTTGTCGCCATACATTTGCTCTGATTCCATAAAGATTACCGGGTCGTTATCACGGATAGCTGACTTCAATAAACCTTTAGCATCGTAAGGTGTTGAAGGCACTACCACTTTTAATCCCGGAGTATTGGCAAACCAATTCTCAAAAGCTTGTGAGTGCGTAGCACCCAATTGGCCCGCAGAAGCGGTTGGGCCACGGAACACCATCGGCATTGGGAATTGTCCGGCCGACATTTGGCGCATTTTGGCCGCGTTATTAATAATTTGATCAATCCCAACCAAAGAGAAATTGAATGTCATGAATTCCACTATCGGTCGGCATCCGTTCATCGCTGAACCCACGGCAATTCCTGCAAAACCAAGCTCCGCAATCGGGGTATCAATTACTCTTTTCGGACCGAACTCATCCAACATTCCTTTAGAAGCTTTGTAAGCACCGTTGTATTCGGCTACTTCCTCACCCATTAAATAAACTGACTCGTCGCGACGCATTTCTTCGCTCATCGCCTCGGCAACTGCTTCTCTAAATTGTATCGTTCTCATATTTCGGATTGTGTTACTGTCTATAATTTTGAAAGGCAAAAATAAAAATTAAATACGATTAAAAAACATTTCTGTTGGTTAAATAACGGCTTAAAATGATACATCGTTCGTTCAGCCAATTTGAACCCGCTACGAAATCGATTGAAATTTGAAAAAATATTATGCGCGCATATAAAAATTAGAAATATATTTTATACTTTTACGGTCAGAAAAAAATTCACTTAATAAACGCAACAATGAAAATATTAGTTTGCATCAGTCACGTGCCTGATACTACTTCAAAAA
>JBIIXM010000122.1:0-5205 GCA_044338435.1 Flavobacterium sp.
TTTTAGACATTTCAATCAAGTCGTATATGATAGACACCAGATTTTTACCGCTTTTTTCAATTACGTTTAAATATTCAAGCTTCTCCGTTTCGGTTATGTCAGTATTCAAAATCAGATCAGTAAAACCATTAATAGCATTCATTGGCGTACGAATCTCATGAGACAAATTGGCCAAGAAAGCCGATTTCAATCGGTCACTTTCCTCTGCTCGGATTTTGGCCGTAATCAATTCCATTTTCTGATTATTGTTCTCTTCGAATAAGTTCCCGATGTAACTAAACTCACCGTTGGTTCTTTTCAATAATCTAATCGCCTTTTTATTTCCGGTTTCCAGCACTCTACGCACTAAATACAGTGGATAATAAACAAACTTACGGGTATAATACAGATTGAGCAGTAATATTATAAAAAAGGCTATTATGATAACATACAACAAACGAGTAGTATAATCAAAATACACTTCAAAATCCCTTTGAAAAACCAATTTACCTATCACTTTCCCTGCTGAATCCTTCAAATCAAAAACGGAATGTATGGTGCTTTTTTCCGGTTTTAAAATATAATCCGTAGCCGCTAATTGTATCTTTGAATTGGTAATGTGCTGCAGGCTTTCTACAAACTGATTATCCATCAATCGAACCACAAAAAAGTAACCCGATGTTGGTGTTTTGGTTTTCAGCGGATCGTCGGAAGGGTGAATGGCGGCTCCGGTTACTTCTACTATTCCCTCTGGAATCTTGAGATAGAATTTCTTTATTCTCTCATCATCCACGGCATCCATAGCTGTTTTGGGAATAAAGTCAAGGCTTTTAATAGCGGGGGTTGGTGTTCTGATGATGAAATTTTTATCGGCACCATAAGCGCCTAAATATTCGGCATCGTAAATCTCCAATTCGTTGCCTATAGTTTGATTGAACCAAACTTGGTCTTTGGTTTTTATAAAATTGACAAACTCATCCCAATTGGTATCATTATTTATGGCTACCAAAATAGGCTTTGACTCTAAATCGAGTAACTTGTGAATTTCATTATCAAAATGCTCAACAGAATCCTTATATACAAGCTGCTCTGCCTTTTTGGTGTAATAGAATAGCGCTAAGTATAAAATAATGAAGAAGATGCTCGAGGAGAATATCAGCCAAAGTATTTTGGGAAAATTCTTTTTTATTGTCATTTTATATTGCTCCCGATTTATAATTATGATTTAAAAGTATTGAAAATTTTGCAAAAAAGCTTCGCTGTCTTGAAAGAATATTAAAGTTTTTTAGGGAAGTAAGGCTTGAACTTGTTAAACTCTTGAAAACTAAAGCCAAAATATCATGCCTAACGTAAAAAGAACAATGCAACCTTACAAAAAGCTTTACAAAATAAAAAACGAATTATCAGGGCTATTGATTTTACTGCAAACCGTTTGCTTTTCGCAATCTGATCTCATCAAAATAGAAGGTTATACCCAAGGCACCACTTACCACATTAGCTATTTTGATTCTGAACAACGCAATCTTCAACCTGAAATAGAAACCATTCTAAAAGACTTTGATCTTTCAGTTTCTACCTATAACCCTAATTCCATCATCACAAAAATCAACACCAACCAACCTAACGTTGTGGTGGACCAATACTTTACAGTTTGTTTTAAAAAGGCAAAGGAAGTCTGGAAAAACACTAATGGTGCTTTCGATCCTACGGTATTGCCTTTGGTAAATGCTTGGGGCTTTGGACCCGGAAAAAAACAAAAAATAGCGCCGAAAAAAATCGACAGTATTCTTCGCTTCACCGGTTTTAACTTGATTGAATTAAAAGGGAACCGCGTTGTAAAAAAAGATCCTCGTGTGGCCTTGGATTTTAATGCTTTTGCACAGGGTTATTCTGTTGATGTGATTTCCGATTTTTTAAAATCTAAAGGCATATTATCATTTATCGTTGAAATTGGCGGTGAAATATTTGCCAATGGTAAAAAACCCAACGGAGATTACTGGAAGGCCGGTATCGAAGAACCTTATGACAATAAAGAAGATGCTAACCCGGATAGAGCCATAATAAAGCTTTACAATTCAGCTATTGCAACTTCCGGGAACAACCGACAATACTTTATTGAAAACGGAGTGAAATATGCCCATCATTTAGATCCTAAAACGGGTTATCCTACCAAAAACAATTTGTTGTGCGCTTCAATTATAGCGTCCAATTGCATTTCGTCTGATGCTTATGCTACTGGTGTTTTGGTGATGGGATTGGAAAAAGCCAAAGTGTTTTTAAAAAATCATCCGGAACTGCAAGCTTATCTGGTTTATTCTGATGCAAAAGGGCAACTTCAAGTATATAAAACCGATAAAATAACGGCAATACTGGAAGAAGTAAATCCATAAAAAAAGCACCTCGAAAGGCGCTTCTTCTATTCATTGTAAAATTGTTTTACCTATTGAGAATCACTTCATAATTGGAAACACCATAAGCATTCTGAAGGCTGATTACATAATTTCCCTCAGCAAGGTGAGACAAATCCAATTGTACAGATTCGTTAAAATCATTCGGATTTAACTGTTGCTCATACAGGGTTTTTCCCAGTAAATCAAATACTCGGATAGTATCTACTTGGTTTTTCAAATCGATATTAAAAATACCTGAAGAAGGAACCGGATAAATAGTTACTACAGGGCTAACCGAAACATCATCTACCGACAACGCTGAAGGTAACCAATGCAAGGTAACTCCGGTAATATTAGTATCTCCGGCAGGAGTAAGCGTTTGTTCTGTAGGACCTTTAGTAAAGGTAAAACCTATCAATTCATTGTGAATATTATTCGGTCCGTCGTTCCAAGAGCTTTCCACCCAAATTTTATAAACGCCATCTGCAACGGTGGTTCCGTTGGTGGTTCCAACTACATTTTTACCATCCCAAGTTATAGTTTTAGCCCCGAAAGCTGTTGGTACTGTACTCGCTTTTCTGGTAGTTCCGGTTAAAGCATCAGTGGTGTTACATCCTGTGGTTGACGGTGCAGCCACAGCAGTGGTACTGCTACAACCACACTTAGCCGCCCATGAAGGTAAATGGTCATCGGTTGAAGTAGAGACATAACGGCATTTGGTTTTTACAAAAGCGCCGGCAGCGGTTTCAATCCAAACTGCATATACATTACCGCCACCGGTTACTGAAGGACTGGTTGGCGTATTTTGAGTGTAGGTAAACGTTAATGTTCCGGCGGTTTGCGCTACAGCAATTTCAGCCAAAAAACATAACACGTTTACCATTGCTAGGTGTCGGAGTGTTGTTTTCATTTTTATTTTTTTACGATTTAGTTTCAAAAGGCAATTTCATTACAATCTTAGCGGTTGTGGCCAAAGTCTTCTTGGCTAAAGCTGGCACATCAATTTTATAATCGGCCAACTTTACGATAAAAGTCCCCGACAAAACAAGTTTATCCTCTCCGGTTATGGTAACTTTGGTTTTTACCGAATTAGTTACTCCGTGTATTGTTAATTCACCTTCTATATCGTAGGTTCCGGGTTTACCTTTGTAACCAATAATTTTACCTTTGAAAGTAGATTTCGGGAGTTTGTCACTCTCCATGTAGTTTTCGTTGAAATGTTCTTCCATTAAAGGAGCCTTAAATTTGAACGATTTTACCATAGCCTGCACCACGATATCTCCGGTAGCCTTATCCAAAACACCTGATACGGTTTTATTGGTTCCGATTACTTCCTCCAAGGCTCCCGGCACAGTAGCATCAAATTTAATTTCGCCAGAACGAGTGATCATTTTTTGAGAAAAAACAGCACAAGTCAGCAACAGCAATAACATTAAAATAACTCTTTTCATTTCTTTTCCATTTATTGTTGAACGTACCCTTGGGCAATCCAAAGATTAAACATATCTATTTGTACTTGCGGAATTCTGCCAGTGGGTGGCATTATACCACAGTCTTGTCCGTCCATTTTACAAGCAATAGACTCGGCATAAGCCACTACATCATCATAGGTTTCCAAAGGAGAACCGGATTCGGTACCGTTTACACTGTGACAAGAAGTACAATGGGTGGTCATTATTCGTCTAATATTAGCTTCATATGTGGGCGTATCGGTATACCCTGAAACTTCTTCGTAGGTGTTGGATTCACAAGCTCCTAACATTGCAACTACGGCTGTCAAAAAAAATACTCTTATCGTTTTCATACCTAAAATACTCTATACATGTTAAATCCGAAATAAACACTTCCACCGTTCCATTTTCCGGTGGTGTTGGTAAAATAAGCCACATCATTCATCGGTTGTGAATTCGAGAAAACCAACTGAAAGACATGACCGCCTGTTTCAATATCAAATCCTAAAGTGAGCGGGTTGTGATAATATTCCTGCTCCACCGGATTCGTTCTGGCGGCATATTCCAAGTTTAAACTGATGCGTTTAGACAATTTACATCGGCCGCCAAGCGCTACTAAAAACTGATCTTTGGCTTCGGTACCCGGCTGAATGTCGTATAAATTTTTGTGCACAAATACCGGTGTGATTTGCATTGAAAATGCTTCTGAAAATTTTGAGGAAATCAACAATTGCGCAGTGTAAGCAAATCGGTTAGTCGTTTTAAAATCCGGATAAAGGTTTTCATCAAACTTGGAAGAATTGATATCCATAGTGGTATAACCAACAATAGTAAAAGGAAAACCGCCTTCCATTTGATTAGCCAATCGCAATTTAGCTGAGAGTTCAAACGTTTTGTTATAAGTGTGTCTCGACACGCCTAATGACATCCAATTGGTCACGCCGTAGATACCACCAATTCGAGTTAACGCATTGTCTAAACCGAAGAAATTATTAATTCCTTCTTTCAAATCTCCGAAACGGTGAGAAACCAAAAAATACCATTCGTTTTTAGCGGTCATTTTAGTCGACTGCATGTTGCAAATCTGCAATCCTTTAAAAGCAGCAGAGGCGGGAACTTTTTCTGAAGGAACTGAGTCTAGTTCCTTCATCAAATCATCTTGAGCATTCGCCGAATGAATGGCAAAAAGCAACAAGAATAGGCGGGCAATTTTAAACACTTTCATTCTTATTTAATTGGTTATTAGATTACATTGATCCATTTTTACTTCTCCCAAAAGATCATCAAAACCCACAACGCGCCCTTTTACAGTCACTTTTTCTCCGACCTTAAATGTGGCTTTAACATCCGAAAAATTGCAGTTCACTAATTGATCCAGAATAACA
>JBIIXM010000123.1:0-5109 GCA_044338435.1 Flavobacterium sp.
AAACCAATCGAGAGAAACCAGCGCAGCATATTGTATCATTTCTACGGTATTGCGACGGGTTTTGTCGTATTGTTCGAAAGCGGCTTGCACGTTATTCGGATTGGCAATAACGGCGTCGGATAAACCGATGGCGCAATCCATGGCCAGTTTGGTTCCTGAGCCGATTGAGTAGTGCGCAGTGGCTTTGGCATCACCAAGTAACACGATGTTGTTGTGGTACCATTTTTTATTCGTTACGTGCGGAAATTGACGCCAATGCGATTTGTTGGAAATGAGTGGATGACCGTCGAGTTCTTCTTTAAATATTTCTGAGATTTTGGTTATGGTATCGGCTTCGTTGGTGACTTCAAAACCGTGCTTTTGCCATGTTTCGTCGCTGCACTCAAAAATCCAAGTACTCATGCCGGCTTCGTATTGGTAAGTATGGGCTACGATAGTCCCGTGTGGTGTACTTCGGAAGAAATAAGTAAAAGCATCCAAGGGTTTGGTCGAGCCTAACCATACAAAGCGGTTTTTCTTTAGTGTGATTTTGGTGCCGAATGCTGATTCATATTGTGTTCGGATACCGCTGCTGATGCCATCGGAAGCCAATATGATATCGGCGTCTTGGTATTGACTGATGTCATCTATATTTTGTTCGAAATGCAGGTTAACACCTTCTTCTCGACAACGTTGGTGCAATAATTTAAGCAATGTTTTTCGGGAACAACCACAAAAACCGTTACCGGCTATGCTGACTTCTTGACCGTCTCGAGCCACGATGATGTCGTCCCAATAGGCAAATTGACTTCGAATTAATTCATACGACTGCATATCGCGTTTAAGGAATTCTCCCAAAGTTTCATCGGAGAAAACTACGCCAAATCCGAAACTGTCGTCGGGTTTGTTGCGTTCGTAAACATCAATTTGGCAATGCGGCATTGCTTTTTTGGTTAGGATGGAGAAGTAGAGTCCGCCCGGACCGCCGCCTATTATTGCTATTTTCATATTTTAAAGTTTCTGAGTGACTGAGTAACTAAGTTGCTGAGTCTTTTTATTTAGCCTCGTTTGATGGAGAACAATTCTCCTAATTTGGCGTAATTGGAGCCTGCCAATCGCGCTATCGGCTTATAGGTTTCTAAATTGATTTTGTAATTGTCCAGTAATACGGCGTCATCAAAATGCATCATGACGATACGGCCGATAATGATGCAGGATCCACCGTTTTTATGATCTTCGAGAAAGTAATGATGAACCAATTCGCATTCCAATTGCACCGGACTTTCGGCTACGCGCATCGGTTTTATTTTTACGGATGGAATAGGCGTGACACCGGCCAAGACAAATTCGTCTACTTCAGCCGGAACCGATTGCGCTGTAGTGTTCATTTGTTCGACCGTGTTTTCGGTGACCATGTTGACCACAAATTGACCGTTGGCGAGTATGTTATTTAAGGTGTCTTTATTGCTGTGGTTCGCTCTGTTTACGGAAAACATAATGTGCGGCGGATCTTCTCCGGCAGCATTGAAATAGGAAAATGGTGCGAGGTTGTTGATGCCGTCTTCGCTTACGGTGGCTATCCATCCGATAGGTCTGGGAATGATAGCGCCTGTCATTAATTTATACACTGCTGATGGCTCAAGCAGGTTAGGGTCAAATAGCATGGTGTTGTTTGTTTACTACAAATTAAAGCTATTTTTTTTATTTTTTTGAAAGTAGTATAATTTCTGAAGTCAAAAGTTATCAATACTTCAAAAAAAATCTTAATAGGTTGTTAGTATCAACGGATACTCTTTCTTGGTTTTGTGATTAATCCAAACGCCTTTTATGGTTCCGTTTTCCCATTCGGCCTCAATAACACCTATCAATCCTGAAAAGTCATCAGCACTTTGTTCCCTGAAATAAAAGTGATTGTCTTTAAAAGTACCGTGACATTCAATTGGTTTTTTGTATTTGTCGTACCAATAGGCAATGGTTAAGGAATTGTCGTAATTGATGTTTGGCAACACAAACGTGACGGCATTGTTGCCAATTTTTCCTTTAAACATTTTCCCGATAGGCTGAGCACTGTTGTAATTTTTGATAGGAGTATCGTATAGCACGTTCTTGCCGTAATCAGAAAGTAAAGGAAGCAAATCGGTGTAAGAAAACGGTAGATCAAATAGGTATAGATCATCAACAGCTCGATTCACATGACTTGAACAGCGACCTCTTAACAGGTGTAGTTGGTTTTTGGAGAAATAGTAATCAAAATCACCCAATTGGTATTCGGTATAGTCGGACAAGCAGTTTTCGTATAATTCAATTTGTTCTTGGTAGCGATCGAACAATTCGCGTTGGGATATACTATCAATTTCAGTTAAGTTCTTTTTTGTCTCTGAAAGAAAAGCAGTGATTTCTTTTTTTACCATAGTATTCACTTGCTGGGCCAGTAAAGTATGCTTTTCGGGCCGAATGATATCAGTTACTAAAAGATAATTTCCGGTACGGAGGTCAAAATTTTCATGGCTCTCATAGCCTTCAAGATAAGCACCACTAAACTCGGTACTCATGGTTAGACTTAATACGTTAGGAGGTGTATCTTCTTTAGTCCATCCATAAAATAGATAGGAGCCACCTTGATTTTCCGGGCTGTCGTAGGTGACTTTCTCAAAAGGAGTTTTTTTAAAAATGCCCGGTAAGTGCTGTAAGTAGTGTAATTGCAAAAAGGTGTTTATTTTTTCACCAATTTTTGTTTTGGGAGCTGTTTGTATTTCAGGAAAGGTGTATTCTTCTGAAACCGGATCCAAGTTGCGAATGGAGGTGGTATTATTCTGTCCGAAAACGAGTTGTGTTATCAGTGTTACACACGCTATTGTCTTACTTAACCTCATTTAATTTGAATATTTTTTTGATGAGGCTAACTATAGTGGTGGCCAATATGGCACCCAAAAAAGCCAGAAATATATCTTTTTGCGCATCCCAAATATCGCCTTGAGTTCCCAAATAAGCATCGCCTTGAGATGGGAAAAAGATGTCGGCCACAGCCCATTCTATCAACTCGTAAAAGCCGCTTACTGATAAAGTAATTTCTATAGGTAACACCCAAGCCACCAAGTTTGGGTATTTAACCCATTTTAAAAACAATTCCCTCATAGGGTAAGCCAGTAAAAAGCCAAAGCTAAAGTGGACTATTCTGTCATAATGATTGCGTTCCCAACTCATATAGTCTTTAAGCCAATAGCCAAAAGGGTTTTCGGCATAAGTATATTTAGCACCGTAAACGTGCAGACATAAATATACTGTGATTAGGAGGTAAGATAGGTCACTGAATTGGTATTTCTTATAACTTACAATTAAAAACAAAAAGAAAAGTACAGTTAAGGTATTTTCTAACAGCCAATTGTTGAGTTCGTTGGTTCCCAAAAGTGTACTTATCCATAATACTAGGAAACTCGACAAAAAAAGCCACAACAAAGGGTTTTGTTTGAATGGTGTTCGATTGGGAGAAATGGCAAAGGTAAAAGGCATAAGCAAGGATTTAGATAAACGAATATAAGGATTTTACCACTTGAGAATATGCACGTACTTTAAATAATTATAGGAATCATTTACAGCTATAATATTGAATTAGTTGTTGACATGGTATCATACCTTAAAAGTAATATTTGAAATTAATACTTTTTTATTTTTAACACTTGATTTATAATATTCTCGCATAACAATCAATCTTTTAAATCTAATGCAAAAAAAAAATCCCGCTCAAAACGAAGCGGGATTTTACTATTTTGAATACAAACTTTGTATTCTGATGACTTATTAAAATTGCTCTCTTCCTGCAAAGTGGAAAGCACCTTCGATAGCGGCATTCTCATCAGAGTCTGAACCGTGAACAGCGTTTTCACCGATAGAAGTAGCATATTTTTTACGGATGGTGCCTTCTGCAGCTTCAGCCGGGTTAGTAGCACCGATTAAAGTTCTGAAATCTTCAACAGCATTGTCTTTTTCTAAGATAGCTGCTACAATTGGTCCGCGAGTCATAAACTCTACTAACTCACCAAAGAAAGGTCTTTCTGAGTGTACTGCATAGAATTTTTGAGCATCAGCTACAGTCAATTGTGTTAATTTCATTGCTACAATTCTGAAACCACCTTCAGTAATCATATTTAAAATACCACCGATGTGTCCTTTTTCAACAGCATCCGGTTTAATCATGGTAAAAGTTCTGTTTGTTGCCATTTTGATATAAATGAATTTAAATTTACTTCTGTGTTGGGCGCTATGCCTTTTTTTTGCGTGCAAAAGTAACGTTTTTTAGGCTATTTGCAAGTAAACATTTTATAAAACTAAAATTGTGAAGTTTGACGCTAATGGTTTTAGGTTGTCATGCAGTTTCTGGATGAATTCATGACCGAATTCAAGGTAAAACTCCGAGAAATTATTGCGTCTTTCCTGTAAAGATTGATTGGGGAAGAGCTCGTTTTGTAGTTGGATGATACGCTCTAAGGCATCAGCATGTTGGCGTTTCTCCGCTTTGAGCAAACGTTTTTCTAAGTTTTCCAATCCTTTGAGTTGTTTTACTTCCTGAGCTTTTACAGCTTTACCAAAAGAGCTGTCGGTTTGCAATGCCATTTGGTGTAAACCGGCGAATTGTTGTTTTAAATGTTCCTTTTGCGCGGTAAAATCTAAGTTAAACTGCGAGAATTCTTGGGTTTTTCGATTGAATAATTCTTGCTGATTACTAAATAAATCAGTCCATGACAATCCTAACTTATCGGCTTTTTGCGATTGTTTCTCTGTAGCCAATAGGGCAGAGTTGCGCATTAAAAGTATGGGGAAGCTGATTTTGTTAGCTTCGAAGTTTGATTTTAATTGTAACCAATAGGCAATTTCACCGCCGCCGCCTATATAACACAAATTGGGTAAAATGACTTCTTGGTATAGCGGTCGTAATATAACGTTCGGGCTGAATTTTTCCGGATTTGAATCGGCTAAAGCCAAGATCTCTTTTTGTGTAAAAACCAAGTTGGTTTGATTTACTTTGTAAAGTCCGTCTTCTAAAACAATACGCTCACGGATGTTGTCTTCTATGTAAAACAAATTAATCTCACGCGGATTAACTTGTATGGTGTAATCTTTCAGAATTTCGTT
>JBIIXM010000124.1:0-5093 GCA_044338435.1 Flavobacterium sp.
GGTACTTCCATCAACAAAATTTCAGCCTCGGAGGTCGCTTCAAAAGTTACTTTCTCGAAATCGGTTATCCCCAAACCATCGCGTTGGTCTAAATCTTGTCCGTCCACTTTAACGCTTCCTTTAATGACAAATACATAAAGGCCATTTCCTTCTAATTTACGGCTGTATTCCAAAGTTATACCTTGGTCTAAATTGCCCATATGAAACCAAGCGTCTTGGTGAATCCAAACACCCGCATCATCGGGATTAGGAGATAAAATTTGTTGTAACTTATTGTGACGGTCGGTGGTGTCTAAGGTTATTTGTTGGTAACGCGGTTCCACATTGCGGTATTTCGGGAAGACCCAAATTTGCAATAAATTGGTTCTGCGGTCGTGATTCGGATTGAATTCACTGTGTTGGATTCCGGTTCCGGCACTCATGACCTGTACATCGCCAAACTTGATGACTTCGGTATTGCCCATACTGTCTTTGTGCGCCAAATCGCCTTCGAGCGGAATGGTGATGATTTCCATATTGTCGTGCGGATGTGTTCCGAAGCCCATGCCACCGGCCACTATGTCGTCGTTTAATACACGCAAAACGCCAAACTGTACTCGGTCGGGATTGTAGTAACTGGCAAAACTAAAGGTATGGTGCGCATCTAACCAACCATGATTAGCATGTCCTCTGGTGTCGGCTTTGTGTAAAATGGTATTTTTCATAGTATATAAATTTAGTAATTATTATGATACAAATTTACAATCAAGGGTAAGTTGAGACACTTAATGTAGGTTAAGAAATGTTTGAAGTTGCTAAGTTGCTGAGTAACTAAGTAGCTGAGTTATTCGATAATCAGTAATATGAATGAGGATTGCGTTTACTTCTTCAATATTCGCGCTTTCATTTTACTAAAAAATTCAGGAGTAACCCCAATATAAGAAGCAATTTGCTTTTGAGGTAATTTTTGAATAAGCGATGGGTATTTTTTGCAGAATTTCTCGTAGCGTTCTTCGGCGGTTAGGCTTAAGTTGTCCATCAAGCGCTCTTGGTTGGCTACTAACGAATTCTCCGTTAAGATCCGGAAGAATCGTTCCAATTTTGGAATTTCGAGGTAAAGTTGTTCTTGATTTTCTTTAGAAAGGACAATAATTTCGGCATCCTCCAATACTTCAATAAAAAGATTGCCGTGTTTTTGGGAGAGCAAACTGTACATGTCGCTGATCCACCAACCTTCACAAGCAAAACTCATCACATGTTCGACTATGTTGTCGTTAATGCTGAAGCTGCGAAGCAAACCTGAATTTACGAAATAACCGTCTTTACAAACCTGACCGGCATTTTGTAAAATGGTTTTGGCTTTGACTTGTCGCGTTTCAGTTTTAGACAAAAACAGTTGTTCTTCTTCCGGCGTTAGGGAAATGTGTTTGGCGATATTGTCTAAAATCAAGCTCATGGTTTCAAAAATACGAAAATAGCGCCAAAAAAGCGGCCTTTCATCACTGAAAGGCCGCTTGGATTTTAATGTTGGTGACCGTCGTGGTTGTTGTGGTCTTCTTTTTTTAGAGGCAGTAACTTAAAACTGGAAGCTACGAATCGGTCGTTTTTAATTTCTCCCACTACTTCCGCTTTTCTGATGGCTGAGCAAAACCCGTCATCAGCGTGAGCATCTCCGTGTTTATTGATGTCGGTTCCGTCTACAAAATAGGTTTTTCCATCGATGCGAACGGCTAAGTCACATCCGGCTTTGCCTTTCATTCCGAATTGGCATTGTCCGCAAGAAGCTTCTACTACTTGTGGCTTTTTTTCTTGGGCATTTATGGCGTTGATTCCTAAAGTAAGGAAAGCAACTAACAATAATTTTTTCATCATTATAAATTTACGGTTACTAATTTTGCGGTTTCTTTGGCTCTTTCTACTACGTTTTCAATTGGAGTTTCTAACGAATCATGTGTTAAAACGACTCCCATTCTGCGGTAAGGACGAGCACTTGGTTTCCCAAAGATACGAAAATCAGTTTTAGGTAAAGCCGCTACGTTTGGAATGCCGCTGTAGGTTGGGTTAGTCGAATTGCCATCGGCCAAGATTACGGCACTGGCTCCGGCTTTTTCTAACGTGATTTCAAAAATAGGCAAGCTCAAAACGGCGCGCAAATGCAATTCAAATTCGTTGAAGTTTTGCGTGCCGGCTAAGGTTACCATACCAGTATCGTGTGGTCTTGGCGATAATTCTGAGAAATAAACCCCTTCGTTGGTCAGGAAAAATTCAACGCCAAATAAACCCGCGCCGCCCAAAGCTTCGGTGACTTTTCGCGCCATGTCTTGGGCTTCTTGAATGTCTTTATCGGAAACCTCGGCCGGTTGCCAACTTTCTTGGTAATCGCCACGCTCTTGTCGGTGACCGATTGGTGCACAGAACAACGTTGGATTGCCATTTTGAGTAACGGTCAACAAAGTAATCTCGGAATGAAAATTCACGAAGGCTTCTACGATGACTTCAATAATGTCGCCACGCGAACCTTCCTCGGCATATTGCCAAGCTTTTAGGATGTCCGCTTCGGTTTTGATGGTTGATTGGCCTTTGCCCGAAGAACTCATCAACGGTTTTACGACACAAGGAATGCCGACTTCTGCTACTGCTTTTTGCAGCTCTTCGGCTGAGGTTGCGTAGCGGTAATTGGCAGTTCTTAAACCTAGTTCTTTGCTAGCCAAATCACGGATAGCTTTTCGGTTCATGGTGAAGTTCGCTGCTTTTGCGGATGGCACAACGGTTATACCTTGTTTCTCATAATTGTAAAAACGTTCGGTGCGAATGGCTTCGATTTCGGGAACGATAAAATCCGGTTGGTGTTTGGCTACAATTCGGTCGAGTTCGGTACCATCGAGCATGTTGATGACTTCGAAGTGGTGGGCGACTTGCATTGCGGGTGCATTTTCATAACTGTCGACAGCAATAACCGTTTGTCCGATGCGTTGGGCGGCGATGACAAATTCTTTGCCTAGTTCGCCGGAACCGAGAAGTAGTATTTTTTTAGTCATAGTTTATAGTTAGCAAGGTTTGCGCGAAGGATTGGAGCAAGTACCGCGTACTGCGGAAAGCCTGGCCCTGAGGGCGCGCCAAAATTAATAATAAAAAAGCCCCAAGTTTCCTTGAGGCGTATGGTTTTAAGCTAATGCTTCCTTAATTCTTTTAAAAGCTTCTGTCAGTAAGGCCTCGCTGGTGGCGTAAGACAAACGGATGCAGTTCGGGTTTCCGAAAGCGTCGCCGGTAACGGTAGCTACGTTGGCTTCGGAGAGCAAATACATCGAGAAATCATCGGCGTTGTTGATGGTTTTTCCACGTAAGGTTTGACCGAAATAGGCGGAAACATCCGGAAACAAATAAAAAGCACCTTCGGGCACGTTGATTTTGAAGCCCGGAATTTCTTTGGCTAAGGCGACTACCAAGTCTCTGCGGTTTTTAAAGGCCGTCACCATATTGTTCAGTACACTAGGGTCGGCATCCACGGCTGTGATTGTAGCTCTTTGTGCGATAGAGTTAGCGCCGGAAGTGACTTGACCTTGCATTTTGGTACACGCTTTAGCGATGATTTCGGGCGCACCGATGTAACCGATTCTCCAGCCGGTCATGGCGAAGGCTTTGGCGACACCGTTTACGGTAATTGTTCTGTCGAATAGACCCGGAATGGAAGCGATGCTGCAAAACGTTCCGGAGAAATTGATGTGTTCGTAAATTTCGTCGGAAACGATGTAAATGTTTGGGTATTTTTCTAAGACTTTACCGATGGCCTCTAATTCTTCACGGTTATACACCGAACCACTTGGATTGCAAGGAGAACTGAACCACATCATTTTGGTTTTGGGTGTGATGGCTTTTTCCAGCTGCTCGGGTGTAATTTTGAAATCGCTTTCAACAGACGTTGGTACTTCTACCGGAACGCCGCCGGAAAGTTTGATGATTTCATAATATGAAACCCAATACGGTGCGGGAAGGATGACTTCGTCACCGTCATTCAACATCACTTGCGCCACATTGTATAATGATTGTTTGGCACCGGTGGAAACGACGATGTTGGCCGGTTTGTAGTCGAGGTTGTTGTCTCTTTTGAACTTTCGGCAAATGGCCTCTTTGAGTTCTACATAACCGTCAACCGGGGTGTAAGTGCTGTAGTTATCATCGATGGCTTTTTTGGCCGCTTCTTTAATGAAGTCGGGCGTGTTGAAATCGGGTTCACCTAAACTCAAGCTGATGATGTCTTTGCCTTGGGCTTTTAATTCTCTGGCTAAGGCTGCCATAGCCAGTGTTTGTGAGGTAGATAGCTTGTTAATTCTGTCCGATAAAATACTCATTGTGTTGTTGTATAGGATGTTAAATGAAGAGACGCCAATAAAGGCGTCCCGTTTTTATATTATGCTAATTGCGGTTGTCTACCCAATTCTCTTAAGTGCTTGAAATGAGAGGCAATTGCCGCTCGAGTGGTTTTGAACTCGTAATAAGGCAATTCACATTCCTTAGCCGTTTGCTTGACAATTTCGGCGATTTTGCCGTAGTGAATGTGGCTGATATTTGGGAAAATGTGGTGTTCGATTTGATGGTTTAAACCGCCGGTGTAGTAGTTTACTAACCAGTTTTTAGGGGCAAAGTTAGCGGTAGTAAACAATTGGTGAATCGCCCAGGTGTTTTCGATTTCGCCGTTTTCATCCGGCACCGGATTGTGGGTGTCTTCTACCACGTGCGCCAATTGGAATACAACGCTTAAGATAACGCCTGCGGTGTAGTGCATTACTAAAAAGCCTAATACAACTTTCCACCAAGAGATTCCCATAACTATAGGAAGTACTAACCAAATGGAGAAATAAATGACTTTAGTAATGATTAAGGTTGTCCAACGGATTGCCGGTTTCTTGAATTCGCCATAAGATAAATTTCTTTTCAAATAGCGTTTCATTTGAAGAAAATCGGTGGTAATCGCCCAGTTGAAGGTTAATAATCCGTATAAGAAAATCGAATAGTAGTGTTGGAATTTGTGGAAACGATACCATTTAGCGGTTTTAGAAAAACGCAAAATTCGTCCGGCTTCTAAATCTTCATCGTGGCCTAAAATGTTGGTGTAT
>JBIIXM010000125.1:0-5065 GCA_044338435.1 Flavobacterium sp.
TTTGAACGGCAGCATTCACCAAATCTTTTACACTGATGGTAGACTGTAATACGGAGAATTGCGTATGGTTGTGTAAGTGCACAAACTGAACGTCTGTTATATCGTGATGAACTTGTGTCTCCGGTTGCGCTGGCGTGGCTACTTCTTGGGCTTGAAGTTGTTTTCTGATGGCTTCCGAAGCTTGCTTTAGGTTGATGTGTTGCAATCCTATGAGCTGGATTTCCTTCGGATTCTTTTCGCCGAATTCTCGGAAATAATCAGCCGGAACGTCGAGTTCTTCTTTGGTAAAAATCTCTCTTCTGATAAGCTCGAGAAAACAACGCGTTGTGGCTTCAACGTCGGCTGTCGCATTGTGTGCTTCGGCAAACGGCACATTGAAAAGATAACTGTGTAACTCGGTTAGCGTAGGCAATTTGAATCTGCCGCCGCGGCCGCCGGGTAGTTTGAGTAATTCGGCTGTGACTTCGGTACAAGTATCCAAAACCGGTAAGGCTGCCATAGGAGAATTGACACCCAAACGGTAAAATTCACATCCCATGATGTTGACATCGAAACCTACATTTTGTCCGACTATATACTTGGCTTTAGACAAAGCCGTATTGAATTTTTCGAGTACTTCCGACAAAGGAACACCTTGGGCTTGAGCCAATTCGGTTGAAATCCCGTGGATTCTTTCGGCATCGTAGGGAATATTAAACCCTTCCGGCTGGACCAAATAATCTTGATGTTCAATCAGATTGCCCATCGCATCGTGTAATTGCCAAGCTATTTGTATACAGCGCGGCCAATTGTCGGTGTCGGATATCGGTGCCGCCCAATTACGAGGCAAACCGGTGGTTTCGGTATCAAAAATTAAATACATAGGTGAAAATCCCAAAGTTAAAATCTATGTTCAGAGGTGTATTTGGGCAAATGAACCACCAGCGGAACCGTTTCAAAAATACATTTTCGGAGCAAGGAAATCAACTTTAGTTATCAACAAAAAAAAACCACTCGAAGCATCGAATGGTTTTTGAGTTATAATAAGCGTTTTCGGATTAGTATCTTCCGCCGCTGTTTCTGTCATTGTATCCGCCACGAGAATTTCCGCCTCCGTTGTAACCACCACCACGGTTATTGTTAAAGCTTCTTCTTTCACCTTCCGGTTTTGGCTCTGATTTGTTTACCACTATAGTTCTACCACTTACAGTAGCACCATTTAACTCATCGATTGCTTTTTGAGCTTCCGCATCATTTTCCATTTCCACAAAACCGAATCCTTTACTTCTTCCAGTAAATTTATCAGTAATAATTTTTACGGAATTAACCGTTCCATAGACTTCAAAAGAATCTCGTAAATCTGCTTCGTCTATACTAAACGGAAGACTCCCAACAAAAATGTTCATATTTTAATTTTTAAATTTTGACAAAGGTAACCTTAAATAAAACGCAAAACACCATAAAAGTGAATTAATTGCGAATAAATAAAAAAAGCCGTCAATTGACGGCTTGGTATTTTGAACAAACTGATACTTAAATAGATGGAAAAACCGGGATTTTGTAGAATTCACCGTATTGGAAGTTTAAAATCGGACCGCCAAACGGACTGTTATTCGCATTGGCTGCATTGAACTTGAACTTTCCTGAAACCGTCATGTTTACGTTGTCGTATTCTGTAATTTTAATTTCTCCGTTACTGTTTTGTACATTTTGTACTCGGAATTTACAATTCAAATTCCCTCCTACTACTGTAATCAAGTCACCGGCCACATAGAAATTACCTCTGGAAGCTAATGTTACACTGGTTACAACACCTGAAGCATTGGCTACTATATTCACACTTAAACCACTTCCCGAACCTCCTGTAGTTAAAACCGATGTTCCACTGCTGTAACCTGTTCCTCCGTTTAATGAAGTAATGGCATTAACCGGTCCCGGTACCGCTACGGTCGCATATTCCAAGTCAACATTATCAATAGTTGACGAATAAGTAACTGAATTGTTGGCATTAGTTGTTCCTAAAACATAAGTACCTTCATTAGTGCCACTTGTGTTTAAAGTCAACGTTTCAAATTGGGTCTTGGCTTCTATAGAAAGTCTTCCGTTAGCGTCGAGGTAGGCTCTGGTATCGCCTGCGGTCCAGAAAATATCATCCTTCAATCCTTGTAAACCCGGATCGTTGAATTTGACGTCTTCTTGACAAGAAGTCATTGCCGCAGCAATAAAAATTAGGGACAAAAATCTTTTCATTTTTTCAATGTATTTCTCCACAAAAATAACTTTTTAATGTAAAAATGCTAATTAAATTTTAAAAAAATAACGTTAAAGTTAGTTATTACAAGGCTTTGGCCGTAAAAATATAATTTTCAATTAGTTTGTTTGCGAAAAAAGATTATCTTTGCGCCCTTAAATAACCGAGGTCGAGAACCTCAAATTAATCAAAAAGATTATGTCAGTAAAAATTAGATTACAAAGACACGGAAAAAAAGGGAAACCTTTTTATTGGATCGTAGCCGCTGATGCTCGTTCAAAAAGAGATGGTAAATTCTTAGAAAAATTAGGAACTTACAATCCAAACACTAACCCTGCTACTATTGATTTGAACTTAGATCAAACAGTAACTTGGTTACACAATGGTGCACAACCAACCGATACAGCAAGAGCTATCCTTTCTTACAAAGGTGCTTTGATGAAACACCACTTAGATGGAGGTGTTCGCAAAGGTGCTTTGACTCAAGAGCAAGCTGATGCTAAATTAGCTAAATGGTTAGAGGAAAAAGCAAACAAAGTAACTGCTAAAAAAGAAGGTTTATCTAAAGCACAAGAAGCTGCTAAAGCCAAAGCTTTAAAAGCAGAAAAAGAAGCTAACGACAAACGTGCTGCCGCCGCTGCTGAAGCTGCAAAAGCTGAAGAAGTTGCTGAAGTAGCAGAAGAAGCTACTGAAGAAGTTGTAGCTGAAACTGCAGTGGAAGAAACTGTAGCTGAAGTTGCTGAAGAGACTGTAGCAGAAACTACTGAAGAAGCTCCGGCTGCTGAAGAAGCAAGCGAAGAGACAGAAGCTTAATCTATTTTAGGCAACATGCATAAAAAAGATTGTTTCTATTTAGGTAAAATTGCCAAAAAATTCAGTTTCAAGGGAGAACTCTTAGTCTATTTAGACACCGACGAACCCGAATTATATGAAAATATGGAATCAGTATTTGTTGAATTCAACAAAGATCTGGTTCCATTTTTTATTGAACACAGCAACCTGCACAAAAACGATTTCCTACGTGTCAAATTTGAAGATGTCGATTCCGAAGAGGAAGCCGACAAACTCATTGGCTGCGAAATCTACCTGCCTTTAAAGATGTTGCCAAAACTAGAAGGCAACAAATTCTACTTCCACGAAGTCATTGGTTTTGAAATTGAAGACAAACGCCTAGGTGTTTTCGGAAAAATAGTCTCGATTAATGACACTACAGCGCAACCCTTATTTGAAGTGGTAAACGGTACTGTAGAAATATTAGTCCCGATGATTGACCAATTCTTGGTAAAAATCGACAGACAAAACAAAAAAGTCATCATGGATCTACCGGAGGGCTTAATTGAAATGTATCTTTAAAAGATTGTTAGACTTCTTAGATTTTTAGAAACGCCTTCGGCTTTAGATTTTTAAGAAGCTATTCCGGCTGTCCGCGCTACATGGTAGCTCGCTACCATCCGGGCTAGGGCAACCTCTTTCAAATCTACAATCCAATAATCTAAGAGCGAAGCGATTCTAAAAATCTAAAATGTCTAAATTCCAATTCAAACAATTTTCCATCCAACAAGACCGCTGCGCTATGAAAGTAGGCACCGACGGTGTGCTGCTTGGCGCTTGGGCTCCGATTGACCACGAGCCTTATTCCGTTTTGGATATTGGTGCCGGAACGGGATTAATAGCATTGATGTTGGCCCAAAGAAGTCAGGCCGAGCAGATTGACGCTATAGAGATAGATGAAAACGCCTTTGAACAATGCGTAGACAATTTTGAAAACTCATCTTGGAACGACCGTTTGTTTTGCTTTCACGCCTCGCTCGATGATTTTATGGATGATTTAGAAGACGAGGAATACGATTTGATAGTTTCCAATCCACCGTTTTACAGTGAAGATTACAAAACCGAAAATGAATCGAGAGATTTAGCGCGTTTTCAAGACGCTTTACCTTTTGAAGATTTGGTGGAAGCTGCTTCCGTGCTGCTTTCCGAAACAGGTGTTTTGGCTGTGATTGTACCGCACAAAGAAGAAGCGAGATTAATTGCTTTGGCTAAAGAATGTGATTTATTTCCGCTCAAAATTACCCGAGTGAAAGGCACGCCAACTGCCGAAATCAAAAGAAGCTTAGTTGCTTTTTCCTTTGCCGAAACCCATGAATTGCCTATTGATGAATTGATCATCGAAAGGACCAGACACCAATATACCGACGACTATATTGCATTGACTAAAGATTTTTACTTGAAAATGTAAGTAGGCCGAATTGGTAAAAAAATCTTAATTAACACTACTTTATCACTAAGCGAAAACGAAAACTGTACTTTAGAGGTTCCATCTTTAAAGTCTGATTATTGAAACCAACACTACTCTTTACCTTTTTGCTTTTTACGACAACCTTTTGTTTAGCTCAAAACGAAAAAGTGGTAACCGGAAAAATAGTTTGCGAAGGAAAAGGTATTCCCAATATCGACCTTGTCAACTTGACTTCAAAAAAAAGTACCACTACAGACAGCCAAGGGCATTTTAGTATTGGTGTTACTTTAGGCGACGAACTGTACATCCTTTCCAAAGAATACCTCGATTTCAAACTCAAAATTACAGAAAGCCACTTCCGTCAAGAGCCATTGACGATTACCATTGAAAAGAAACCCATAGCCTTGGAAGATGTTGAGATTGTGAACAAGTCGAGTTTAAAAGTGCAAATCAGCCAAGCCGATATTGATGCCATTAAATTATCCAAACAAGCCAATGCCTTAAAAGTTGTTAATGTTTATGACGGCACTATTGAAAATGGTGTCGATTTTGTACGGATGTTTAAAGGCATATCCAATTGGTTCAAAAACAAAGAC
>JBIIXM010000004.1:0-20928 GCA_044338435.1 Flavobacterium sp.
ATCATTGTCATGTTCCCGTTTCTGTTGGTTTCCATACTTTCAGAAAAATGGTATCCGTACTTTTTTGTCATGGCGCGAATTTGGGCCAAGTTTATTCTTTTTGGTATGGGTTTCCGAACCAAAGTTGAATTTGACCAACAGCCTGAAACAGACCAAAGTTATATGTTTGTGGCCAATCACACCTCGATGACCGACATTATGTTGATGCTTTCAGTAATTCGAAATCCGTTTGTTTTTGTGGGAAAAAAAGAGCTATCTAAGATTCCGCTTTTTGGGTTTTTCTACAAACGCACTTGTATTTTAGTGGACAGAAGCAGTTCTAAAAGCCGTATGTCCGTTTTTGAAAGAGCACAGAAAAGATTGCACCAAGGCTTAAGTATTTGCATTTTTCCCGAAGGTGGCGTGCCGGATGAAAGCGTGGTGTTAGACGAATTTAAAGACGGCGCTTTTCGCTTGGCCATAGACCACGAAATTCCTATAGTTCCTATGACTTTCTTTGATAACAAACGATTGTTCTCCTATACCTTTTTTAGCGGAAGTCCCGGTTTGATGCGGGTTAAAGTGCATCGCTTTTTTGAGACTAAAAACCAAAGTCCGGAATACAAAAAAACACTTAAAAATGAAGTTCGTGAGTTGCTGTTACGAGATTTGCTAAATGACCAAAAATAAAAAGAGTTCCGTATTGAGGAACTCTTTTCAGTTATTACTCGAAAGCAATAACACCACTTAACTAATTTTAAACAAGTAACAAACTAGAATTTATAACTAAAACCACTGTAAACCCCAAACAGGTAAGGTCTGAAGTTTCCGGCGTTATTATTAAATGTATTGATTTGATATTTGAATGTTGGTTCAATATGAAACTCAAAAGCCTTCCATAAATCGTATTTAACGCCTAAACCGATATTGGTACTGAAATGAATATTGTTGAGATTGTTAGCTTCACCCAAAACCGTAGTTCGGTTTCCGGATACTACAGCGATAGAATTGTCTTGTAAAAACAAGGTACTGAAGCCGCCTATAATTTTTAAGCCGAATTTTTTCGCCACTAGCGCATAAGTCATTTCAACCGGCATTTCTAAGTAGCCTATTTCTTGGTTGATATAACCTCTGTTTTTGTGTACTATGTTTTGCTCAAAATTCAACAAATCGGTTTCTGAAGGACCGGCGACAGCGGATGGACTTGGTCCGTTAGCATTTTCAACTTGTATGGAATAACCCGGTCCTGAAGGACTCAAGCCACTCAAACCGCGTGTTTCCATACTAGCATAATAAAACACATCGTTGGTGTTGTAGTTCATATTCACCTTATTCAATCCGGTTCGGATGGTGAACTTCGGACTTACCGCGTAACTTACGCCCAATCCAAAACCAATATTGGTATTGAAAGACTTGCTGTTTCCGGCCAAAGTAGAATCGATGGCTGAACCATTAGCCAACGCACCCATAAAAACAGGAGAGACATTGGAAATAATTTGCCATTTGCTTGTTTTGCCTTCCGGTTTTTTCTTGTTTTCTTCTTTAGCGGCTAACAATTCTTCTAGAGGATTCTTAGGCGTTTCGTTGGTTTTAGCGCTGTCTTTTGGGCTCGTTTTTGCTTCAGTTTCAGCAATGGCTTTAGGACTTCCTTTTAAAGATTCCAACGAAATTTCTTTAGAACGATCTAAAACAGTAGTGTGCTCTTTAGACTTAGTGGTTTCAACTTCGTTGGCTGTTATGGCAGTCTTATTGTTTTCCGTCAACCCATTGGCATCGTTCTGATGGCTAGCCTTGTTTGATGTATCTGTTTTATGTTTGTTAGCTTTTGCCGCATTTCTTTCTGCTATCTTTTTATTTGCGAACAAATGTTGAAAATGTGATTTTTTGGTTGCGTTTTGAGGACGATTATTGTTTACCGTTGCGGTTTCTTCAGCCGTTGCGGTCGAACTATTTTTAGGCGCGTTGTTGTTCACCACAACCGGCTGTTGGTTTTTGTCTTTCGCCGTTACAGTGTTAGGGTTTGGAATGTTGGTATCGGATTTTGTTGCCTCGTTTTTGTTGGTATTGTTTTCTTCAACAGTCACTTGGTTTGACGGAATTTGGTTCGGATTAGAGCCGTTTCGCATTATTAAAAAGCCGATAAGGAATACCGCAGCAATGCCGCCTAGTTTCCACCATAATGGTATAACCTTTCTGGTTTTGTTTTTATCCAGATGGCTTTCAATAGCATCCCAAACAACCTCAGGAGGATTGACTTCAAAATCCTTGAATTTCTCCTGAAAAAGGCGGTCTATGTTCTTTCTTTCTCTCATTTTGCAGAAGGAAACTTATTCGTTTCTTCGTTTTTTAACTGTTCGATTTTTTCTTTTAATATCATTCGTCCTCTGGCCAAATTAGATTTTGAGGTCCCGATATTAATATGGAGCATTTCCGCAATTTCGGCATGCGAATAGCCGTCGATGACATAAAGGTTAAAAACTAACCGATAGCGGTCGGGCAATTCTTGAATGATTTTCAGCAGGTAATCCAATGAAATGTCATCGTTATCCAATTCAATTTCATAATCTTCGGCAATATCTTCGTTTACCAAACTCAAAAACGTTTGCTGACGATATTGTTGGAGTACATTGTTAATCATGACTCTTTTCAGCCAACCGTCGAAGGAACCTTTAAAGGAATATTGCCCTATTTTTTGAAAGATAATCAGGAAACCGTCTTGCAAATTGTCTTGAGCCTCAGTATAATTGCGCGAATATTTTAAGCATACAGCGAACAATTTTCCCGAATACAATCGATATAATTGTTCTTGTGCTTTCCGGTTGTTATTTTTGCAATCATTAATGAGTTCCTTTAAATCCAATTTTCAAAAATTGATAGGTTTAATTGAGTACCGGTATTTCGTATTCTAAAAAAATGTCATTGCCTTGCTCGTCTTTCCCTTGCCAGAATTTAAAAACATATGAACCATTACTGGTGACTAAAAAATCAAACGTACACTCGTACAAATTATTTTCGGTCACCTCCTGACAATTATTTTGTTCTCTAACCACGCTTTCAACAGCCACGGTTCTCACATTTAAATCTTTATGATAATAAATAGTATTGTAAGAATGACAGGTTGAGGGTAAGCGATAATACATTTTGAATTGGTAGGTTTCCCCTAAAGTCATTTCCGTAGGAATTTCAACGCTTTCAACCGGCAATAGTTCTAAGGAATATCGGGTGTCTGATTCCGGAGAACAAGAATTGAGTAAAAAGAGTAAGGTTACAACAGAAAGTATTTTTTTCATGATGGTATTCTTTTTTGTTTCAGATGATACTATTGGAAAATGGTTGCGTTTAAAGTAATAAAAAAACGTCTCGCTTTTGACACGAGACGTAGATTTTAATTATCAGATTCTTTGATGAGTTCTTTGATTTTTAGTTCGAGTTCATCGGCCAATTCAGGGTTGTCTTTGATAAGTGCTTTTACAGCATCACGACCTTGCCCTAATTTGGTATCGCCGTAGCTGAACCAAGAACCGGCTTTTTTGATGATTTCAAACTCAACAGCCAAGTCCAAGATTTCTCCGGTTTTAGAAACACCTTCGCCATACATGATGTCAAATTCGGCGGTTTTAAAAGGCGGCGCTACCTTGTTTTTAACCACTTTTACTTTGGTTCTGTTTCCGATTACGTTTTCACCTTCTTTAATTTGAGACGATCTGCGAATGTCTAAACGAACGGAAGCGTAAAATTTCAACGCATTTCCACCGGTAGTGGTTTCCGGATTACCGAACATCACGCCGATTTTCTCTCTCAATTGGTTGATGAAAAATACTGTACAGTTGGTTTTGCTGATGGTTCCGGTTAATTTTCTCAAGGCTTGCGACATCAATCGAGCATGCAATCCCATTTTAGAATCGCCCATTTCGCCTTCAATTTCACTTTTCGGAGTCAATGCAGCCACCGAGTCGATCACAACAATATCAATCGCTCCCGAGCGAATTAAGTTTTCTGCAATTTCTAAGGCTTGCTCTCCGTTATCCGGTTGGGAAATGATTAAGTTTTCAATGTCAACGCCCAATTTTTCAGCATAATGACGGTCGAAAGCGTGCTCTGCATCAATAAAAGCAGCAATACCTCCTGCTTTTTGAGCCTCGGCAATAGCGTGTAATGTTAACGTAGTTTTACCCGAAGATTCCGGACCGTATATTTCAATAATTCTTCCTTTTGGATAGCCGTTTACACCCAATGCTAAATCCAAGCCTAACGAACCGGAAGGAATAACTTCTACTTCCTCTACCGCTCTGTCGCCCATTTTCATTACGGTTCCTTTGCCGTAGGCTTTGTCTAGTTTATCAAGGGTTAGTTGTAACGCTTTTAATTTGGCTTCTTTTTCTGAACTCATTTTTTTAAAAATTTAGTGGCATAAAAATAATGCTTTTTTTGTTGTTATGTTGTTCTGACGGCAGGAGTTTTGAACAAATTCGTTTGCCATCAAGACCTTGGTTTCTTTTTACTAAAATTACTATTATTCAACCGAATGTAAGTGTGCAAAAAGTGTATGTTTTGATCGTTTTTATTCCGATTTTTTCTCCTATTCGATGTTTTCTGCCGGGCTATTTTACCTATTTTTGCAGTCTATTTGACAAGTATGGAAAAGTTACTTTCTTACCCGATTTCTGTTGTATACTATTTGTGTTTCGGATTGACCTTGGTTATTTTTCATCCGATACAATGGATTTGTTTTAATCTTTTCGGATACCAAGCGCACAAAAAAAGTGTGGATTACCTCAATTTTTTTTTGGTTAAGTGTACCAATCTTTTGGGAACCACTTACACCTTTGAAAACCGAGAACACATCCCGCAAAATGCTCCGATTATTTTTGTGGCCAATCACCAAAGTCTGTTTGATATTATTGGTATCATTTGGTATTTGAGACGATTTCACGCCAAGTTTGTCAGCAAAAAAGAATTAGGCAAAGGCATACCAAGTGTTTCTTATAATTTAAGACACGGCGGTTCGGTATTAATAGACCGCAAAGACCCGAAACAGGCAATTCCGTTAATTAAAGCTCTTTCGGAATATATAGAAAAGCACCAACGCTCGGCCGTTATTTTCCCCGAAGGCACTCGAAGCAAAAACGGAACTCCTAAAGAATTTGCTCAAAGTGGACTAAAAATCTTATGTAAATATGCGCCATCGGCATATGTAGTGCCAATTACCATCAATAACTCATGGAAAATGGTTAAGTTTGGTGCTTTTCCGATGGGTTTAGGCACTCGTTTGCAATTTATCATTCACGAACCGCTAGCCGTTAAAGATTTTTCTTTTGAAGAATTGATGGAAAAAACCGAAAACGCAGTCAAACAATCGATTAAAAATTAAATAATGCCTCAAAAAAACATCCGACTTGAAGTCATGCAATTCCTCGAAAAGAAAGTCGACAGCTTTGTCGATCAGTTTTTAATTCCGGTTGAAAAGATATGGCAGCCTTCTGATTTGCTTCCCAATTCTGAGGAAGATAATTTTATGGAAGAAGTCAAAGAATTAAGAGAAATTGCCAAAGATTTACCCTATGATTTTTGGGTTGTTATGGTTGGTGATACCATAACCGAAGAAGCGCTACCAACCTACGAATCCTGGTTAATGGAAGTAGAAGGTGTAGATAACGAAGGCCGAAACGGCTGGTCGAAATGGGTGCGCCAATGGACGGGAGAAGAGAACCGTCACGGCGACTTGCTCAACAAATATTTATACCTTTCAGGCCGCGTTAACATGCGCGAAGTAGAAGTTACTACCCAACATTTAATCAACGATGGTTTCGATATCGGTACCGGAAGAGATCCTTACAAAAACTTTGTATATACCAGTTTTCAGGAATTGGCGACTTATGTTTCGCACAACAGGGTTTCTCAAATCGCTAAACAATACGGCGACAAAAAGCTGTCTAAATTGTGCAAATTGATTGCGGGAGATGAGATGCGTCACCACCACGCGTATTCCGAATTTGTGAACCAAATTTTCAAGGTAGATCCAAGCGAAATGATGTTGGCTTTCCAATACATGATGAAACAAAAAATCACCATGCCGGCACATTTCTTGAGAGAATCAGGGGAAAAAATCAGTACGGCTTTTGAAGAGTTTTCGAATTCGGCTCAAAAAATCGGAGTGTATACAGCTTCCGATTATGTGGACATCATGCAAAAACTTATTGACAAATGGGAAATCGATAAAATCGGTAACCTAACTGCAGAGGCCGAAAAGGCCAGAGATTATTTGATGAAATTACCGGAAAGAATGGCTAAAATTTCTGAGCGTTTGGTCTTACCCGATGAAACCAAAGTGTTCAAATGGGTACAACCGGCGTTAGTGCGATAAAACTTTAAAATCCTTTCCCGCGAAAGGATTTTTTTAAATACAACAACATGTCCATTATAGATAGAACCATCCTTTTTGTCAAAGCTAAGCTGGAGCAGGCCGAAGGCGGACACGATTGGTTTCACATAGAACGCGTGTATAAGAATGCCTTGTTGATTGCCCAAGAAGAATCGTGCGATTTGACCGTGGTGAAACTGGGCGCTTTATTACATGATATAGCCGACAGTAAGTTTCACAATGGCGATGAAACAATTGGTCCCAAAACCGCTCGTTTGTTTCTGGAATCCGAAAATGTAGATGAAGCCACCATTGTTCATGTGGTCAATATCATCGAAAATATTTCCTTTAAAGGCGGTAATTTCGAAAGAACGTTTTCCTCTAAAGAGCTAGAAATTGTTCAGGACGCCGATCGTTTAGATGCGATTGGCGCTATAGGTATTGCCCGTTGTTTTAATTACGGCGGCTTTAAAAACCGAGCGCTTTACAATCCGGCTTTTCCGCCAAAATTTGGCATGAGCAAAGAAGAATATAAGACCAATGATTCGCCTACCATCAACCATTTCTACGAAAAGCTATTGTTGTTGAAAGACAAAATGAATACGCCAACCGGAAAGAAAATTGCGGAAGCACGCCATCGCTTTATGGAAAATTTTCTCTCGCAGTTTTATGCGGAATGGGATGGAGAGAGCTAGTTTACAGTCGCAGTTTTCCGTTTTATGAGACTGAATACTACGACTGCGACTCTTTATTTTCCGCTAAAACTTGCTTTTCTTTTCTCTAAAAATGCCGCTGTACCTTCTTTAAAGTCTTCGGTACCGAAGCATTTTCCGAAGTTTCTGATTTCTACGTCAAAGCCGTCAACATCGTGTTTGTAATTGGCATTTACCGCTTTAATCGCTTTACCAATGGCCGATGGCGAATTGCGCATGATTTTCGATGCTATGCCTTTGGTGAATTCCAACAGCTCAGCTTGTGGCACTACATGATTCACCAATCCGTAAGATTTTGCGGTTTCGGCATCAATCATTCCGGCAGTCATAATCATTTCCATAGCACGACCTTTGCCTACCAATTGCGGCAAACGTTGTGTTCCGCCATAACCCGGAATTACGCCTAAAGATACTTCCGGCAATCCCATTTTGGCGTTATCGGAAGCTACTCTGAAATGACAAGACATGGCCAATTCCAATCCACCGCCTAACGCAAATCCGTTAACCGCTGCAATAACCGGCGTTCTTAATTTTTCCACGAAATCAAATAGCAATTCCTGACCTTGTGCCGCCAATTGCGCGCCTTCTTCCACGCTGAATTCGGCAAATTCCGAAATGTCTGCGCCAGCTACAAACGCTTTTTCGCCTTCACCAGTCACGATAATCACTCTTACGTCATCATTATCTTCCAAGTTTTCAAAGGCGTCATGTAATTCCTGAATGGTGGCTTTGTTTAAAGCGTTTAATTTAGACGGACGGTTGATAGTGACTTGTCCAATGCCGTTGTCGATGGCGATCAGTATGTTTTCGAAGTTCATATTTTTAGGTATTAGATTACTGTTTTGGCTACCACAATTTTGCGGTTAATTTTCTATTTTACGATGGGAAGCGACACGATAAAAGTAGAGCCTTTTCCAAGTTCTGATTCAAAAGTAATAGTTCCTTTATAATTTTCAATAATGTTTTTGATGATTCCCAATCCCAATCCCATACCGCTGGTTTTGGTGGTGAACTTGGGTTCGAAGATACGCTCAGTGATTTCTGTATTGATGCCGATACCGTTGTCTTTTACGGCAATAATCACATTGTCTTCCTCGGCATTAACCGACACTAAAACGGCTTTGTTTTCTTGTTCTTCGGGTATGGCCTGAATAGCATTTTTAACCAAATTGGTAATGATACGAATCAGTTGCGTTCTGTCCATCACCGTAATAATTTCGTCCGAGTTGCTCTCGAATCTGATAAAATCTTCATTGAAAATATCCAACGAAAACTCAACTACTTCCACCACATTCAAGGTTTCATTTTGTTGCGCCGGCATCGAAGCAAAGTTGGAAAATGCCGAAGCCACGGCGCTCATGGTATCGATTTGTTGGATTAAGGTTTTAGAATAATCGTCGAGTTTTTGTTTCAAATTCGGATCGTTGGCGTCAAATTTTCGTTGGAAACTTTGCACCGTCAAACGCATCGGGGTTAATGGATTTTTGATTTCGTGAGCGACTTGCTTTGCCATTTCACGCCAAGCTTGTTCTCTTTCACTTTGGGCGAGCATGGTAGCGCTTTCCTCCAATTTGTCAACCATTTGGTTGTAGGCGTTAATCAAGGAATTGATTTCTCGGCTGTTGGCTTCGATGACAATTTTTTCGTTTTTCTGATTCAGACTCGTTTCGTTGATTTTATCTGAAATGGTTTTAAGCGATTTCGTGATGTAACTCGCCAGGAAATAAGCCAAAGCAAAGGCAATAATCAACATGAAAGAATACACCTGGCTCAAGCGCAATAAAAACTGACGTAGCTCTTTTTCGTAAAAACCGTCGTCTTCCACATACGGAATGTTTAAAATCCCCAAAGGCTTGAATTTGTCGTCTTTAATCTGGCTGTAAGAAGAGCGGTTTTTGACGCCGTCGATATTTTTGATGTCAACGTATCGTTTGTCTACCGAAGATTGCACTAGTTTTAAGATGTAGTTTGGAATGGGCGGCGCGACTTTATCTACAGAGAATGTTGATTTAGACGATTTAACCAGTTTGCCTTCCAGCGAATAAATGTTGATTTCCAAGTTGTGAATGTCGGACAACTCGTGGATTTTATCTTTAAAAATCAATTTCAGATTTTCCGGCGTGAGCGGATATGTCGTGGTAGAAAGTACGTAGTTGATGTGTTCTTTGATAGCGAATTCTTTTCGGTCTAAACGCTCTTGGTGGTAATCTTTGGCTTCGTTTTTAAATTGGATAATCGAAATCGAAGCCATCAAAACCGACGCAATAACTATCAATATAATCATCGACAGGAAAATCCTGGTACGAAGCGATAGCATGGATAGTTTAATGTTTACCATTTTTTAGTGTTCAGTGGTCACTATTTTTTCTCCCGAATTCGTTTGTAAAACTTAAAGCCTAACATAATCAGTATTGAAAACAGAAAGATCCCGATTACACCGTAAATCCAGTTGAAAGCATTCTTTAAAATTACTAAAAAAACCACTGCAAACAAGATAATCGTAGCGCCTTCATTCCACAGCCGCATAAAGTTGGAACTGTACTTGAACTCGTCGTTTTGCAACTGATTATAAATTTGATGACACTTAAAATGGTAAGCGAACAACAACACTACAAATCCCAGCTTCACATGCATCCACGACATTTGTAACCAAGCCGGATTGAGATACAACAACCCAATAGCAAAACAGGTGGCTAACACCGCACTCGGCCACGTAATAATGTACCACAAGCGATAAGTCATGATTTTGTATTGGTTGAGCAAGATTTCCCGCTCGGGCGAAGGTTTGTCGTTGGCTTCAATTTGGTATACAAACAAGCGTACAATGTAAAACAAACCCGCAAACCAAGTGATGACAAAGATGAGGTGTAACGATTTGATGTAGTTGTAGAGTTCCATTTTTACTTACTCCAATCGTTTACCCAATTGGCTACTACATTGCACCATTCGTCTTCATCGTTCAAACAAGGTACGGCGAAAAATTCTTCGCCACCGTTTTCTATAAATTCTTCGTTGGCCCGCATGGCAATTTCTTCCAATGTTTCCAAACAATCAGACACAAAAGCAGGAGTAACCACAGCTAATTTTTTAATGCCTTTTTTAGGCATTTTGTTGATTTCGACATCGGTGTAAGGCGTTAACCATTTGTCACCGGCCAAACGCGATTGGAAAGTTTGGCTGTATTTACCTTCAGGAATTCCTAGTAATTCTACCACTTGTCGCGTGGTTTCGTAACATTGATGACGGTAGCAAAATTCATGCGCCGGAGAAGCCGTTACACAACATTTGTTGTCAATGGTACAATGGGATTTGGTCACATCAGTTTTGCGAATATGACGTTTCGGAATTCCGTGGTAGGAAAACAATAAATGGTCGTATTCAAAGCCTTCTAAATGTTTTTTGATAGAATGTGCCAAAGCATTGATAAAATCGGGTTTATTGTAAAAAGCAGGTACTTTGGTGATGGTCATTTCCGGGAAATGCTTTTGTTGCAATTCATCGGCCAAAGCCCAAATGGTCGTAGTCGAAGCCATGGCATATTGCGGATATAAAGCCAATAACATCACATCGGTTACGCCTTTGTCTTTTAACTCTTGTAAGCCTTTTTGAATGGTCATCGAACCGTAACGCATGGCCAAAGCCACCGGGACATCGACTAATTTTGCTACTTTTTGGTGCATTTTTTTAGAAATCACAATCAACGGTGAACCTTCCTCGGTCCAAATCTGACTGTACGCTTCCGCCGATTTTTTTGGACGGGTTTGTAAAATTATACCTCTTACCAACAAGGCTCTCAATAAATACGGTACGTCAATAACGTATTTATCCATTAAAAATTCATCTAAATACGGCTTGACGTCTTTGGCTGTTGGACTTTCGGGTGAACCAAGATTCACTAATAATACTCCTTTCATTTGTGGCAATTTTATTTTTGATAAAAGTAATGAAACTTCTTTTTTTGTTTTTCGTTTGTTAAATTCTTTATTGATGATGAGATATACGAAATCAATTCGATTAGGTATTGGCTTGTAAACTCATTAAATATTTTTTCGGCGTGGTGGCAAATTTCTTTTTAAAAGCCGCGATAAAATGACTGCCGGTACTGTAGCCGATTTTAAGGCCAACTTCATTCACATTATACGAACCGGAATCGAGCAGCTGACGCGCATAATCCATTTTATAATCGAATAAAAACCCGTAAACCGTATCGCCGTAAATTTGCTTGAAACCCATTTTGAGTTTTTTCAAGGTTAATCCAACCTGATTGGCCAGTTCTTCCAAACTTGGCGGTTCGGCCATATTGGCAATGATGATTTCTTTGGCTTTTTTTATTTTCAGGACGTTTTCTTCATCAATCAAAAAAGGACATTGTTCAGCGTTCGGATCGTCGTTGCGGTTGAAGAACAAACTCAGCAATTCATACCCTTTGCCTTTATAGTATAGGTTTTTAATCGACGGATTTAAATTGTAATGGAACATTTGATTGAGCACGATAGCCATCGACGGACTAACATCACTTTCGTCATAATACTTACGGTCCTTGTTTTCCTGACTCAAAAACGGAATGTGTTCCGCATCATCTGTAAACAAACCATGGAATTTTTTAATAGAAACTAAAATAGTAATCAACCACGATTTAGGTTCGATTTGTACATTGAGCGGCAATTCTTTTTCTGGATTGTAAAACAGCAAACATTTTTCTTCTTTCAAATCGAGCGTATAATTGCCTTTGTTGAAGATAAATTTCGCGCCGCCTTTCAAGCCAAAGTGAAACTGAATCAAGCCCATAGTTACCGGGCGTTCAAAAGTAGTCACTTCTTCCGTGTCGTTTTGGAAACGAATCAAAATAAAGTCGTCGTCAATTTTTATTTCTTCTTTAGAACCCATAGCGATATTTTTTCGTATATGTTTTGGAAGTGAAATCAAAACCTTATTTAGAATGAATCTACACAAATAAGTTCTGAGCGCTTGATTTCATTACAAATTTAAAAGAAATAACGATAAAAAGACAAATGCGTTTAAAAATAACATTGAGCGACACAAAAAGTTCTTTTAGCGTTACTTTTATAAAATCGATAGCAATAACTTTGTTTTACTTTTAGGGAAAGAGCATTTTATGGAACACGGAAACATATCAAAGCATAGTACTTTTTATGCGGTAGGCTTGAGTTATAAAAAAGCCGATGCCGAAATGAGAGGGAAATTCAGCTTAGATGATAACGGCAAAAGTAACGTTTTAGCCCAAGCTCAGGCTGAAGGCATTGAAGCACTTATAGTGACTTCAACGTGTAACCGTACCGAAATTTACGGTTTCGCCCAACATCCTTTCCAACTCATCAAATTGCTTTGTGAAAACAGTCAAGGTACCGTGGAAGACTTCCAAAAGGTAGCTTATGTTTACAAAAATCAAGAAGCCGTTTCCCATATGTTTCGTGTCGGAACCGGTTTAGACAGTCAGATTTTAGGCGATTTTGAAATCATCAGCCAAATCAAATCGGCCTTCGTAGAAAGCAAAAACCGTCATTTGGCCAATGCTTTTATGGAGCGTTTGGTGAACGCGGTGATTCAGGCCAGCAAGCGCATTAAGAATGAAACCGAAATTTCTTCGGGCGCGACTTCCGTTTCTTTTGCTGCCGTGCGTTACATTTTTAACAATGTAGAAAATATCGCTAACAAAAATATTTTGCTTTTCGGAACCGGTAAAATCGGTAGAAATACTTGTGAAAATTTGGTCAAACACACCAAACACGAGCAAATCACGTTAATCAATCGCACCAAAGACAAAGCCGAACGTTTGGCCAGAAAGTTGGATGTAATTGTAAAGGATTATGTCGATTTACAGTTGGAAATTCAAAAGGCCGATGTGTTAGTCGTGGCTACAGGTGCCCAAAATCCAACCGTAGACAAAGCTATTTTGAATTTGAAAAAACCGTTGTTGATTTTGGATTTGTCCATCCCGAAAAACGTGAACGAGAATGTACAAGATGTGAAAGGTGTTACTTTAGTTCACATGGATCATTTATCACAAATGACCGATGAAACTTTAGAAAACCGCAAAAAACACATTCCTGCGGCCGAAGCCATCATCGAAGAAATCAAAGACGAATTCATCGCTTGGACCAAACAACGAAAATTTGCGCCTACCATTCACGCCTTAAAAGAAAAACTTAATTCCATTAAAGACGGAGAGCTCAATGTGCAACGAAAAAAACTGGCCAACTTCGACGAAGAACAAGCCGAGTTAATCAGCGCTCGCATCATCCAAAAAATCACCAATCATTTTGCCAATCATTTAAAGGATGACAATACGATGGTGGACGAAAGTATTGAATGGATTGAGAAAATTTTTCAGATAGAAACGACTTCCAAATAAAATGGCCAAAACAATAAGAATAGGTACTCGCGACAGCGAACTCGCCCTTTGGCAAGCCCACACCGTTCAAAAAAAACTCAACGATTTAGGCTATTCCACGGAAATAATAGCCGTGAAATCGCAAGGTGATATCATTTTAGACAAACCACTTTACGAACTAGGCATTACCGGCATTTTTACTAAAACCTTAGACATTGCGATGATTAACGGTCAAGTAGATATCGCTGTGCATTCTATGAAAGATGTGCCAACGGCTTTGCCTACCGGCATTGTGCAAGCGGCCGTTTTGGAAAGAGCCAACGTACTCGATATTTTAGTCCACAAAGGCAATACCGATTTTTTAAACGAAAAAGCCACCATCGCTACCGGAAGTTTACGCCGACAAGCCCAATGGCTTAATAAATACCCGAATCATACGGTAGTGGATTTACGAGGCAACGTAAATACCCGCATGCAAAAGTTGCACGATAATGATTGGAGCGGAGCCGTATTTGCCGCAGCAGGTTTGGAGCGCATCAACTTAAAACCGGATACTTTTATCAACCTCGATTGGATGGTTCCTGCACCGGCGCAAGGCGCTATGGTAGTGGTTGCGATGGGTAACGACGATTTTACCGTTGATGTCGTTTCGCAATTAAACGATATCGAAACCGAGATTTGTACGTACATAGAAAGACAATTTTTAAGAACCTTGGAAGGCGGTTGTACAGCACCTATCGGAGCTTTGGCCCAATACAATCAGCATGATGACACAATTGAGTTTCAAGGCTGCTTACTTTCACTGGATGGTCAACAAAAATTCGAAGTCATCAAAGCAGTGGATATATCCGAATGGAAAAAGTTAGGATTTTATGCTGCCAAAGAAATACTCGATAACGGTGGAAGCGAATTGATGGAAGAAATTAAAAAACAGCTCAAACCTAAAGCCTAACGATGGAAAATCAAATTCGCGTATTGTCAACCAAAATGCTTACAGACCAACAAAAGCGACTGCTGTTGAATGCGAATTTTTCGATTGATGAAGCCGATTTTATCGATGTGGTCAACCAATCATTCGACTTGAAAAGCAGTAATGACTACCTGATTTTTACTAGTCAGAATGCGGTAGAAAGCATATTGGAAAATGAAAAAGCCACGGAACTCAAAACCAAAAAATGTTTTTGTGTAGGCGAAAAGACCAAAGCCATGCTGGAAACTAACGGCTTTGACGTCATAGCCGGCGCAGATTACGCCTCAGAATTGGCCTCAATCATTTGCAACCAATACGGCAAGAGTAGTTTTACGTTCTTTTGCGGGAATTTGAGAAGAGATATTTTACCCGATTCCTTGCGCTTGGCCGGGATAACTTTCGAAGAAGTGGAAGTGTATGAAACCCGTTTAACACCGGACAAAGCCGCTGCCGATTTGAACGGGATTTTGTTTTTCAGTCCGTCGGGCGTGCAAAGTTTTTTGAAAGAAAATGAATTGCAAGATGAGGTTTGTTTCTGCATCGGAAGCACCACTGCCAAAGCGTTGAGAGGCATTACCAACAAAGTGGTGACCGCCAATCAACCTACTATTGAAAGTACGATTGCAAAAAGTATAGAATTTTTTAATAAAATATAATTGGGCAACACCCAAAGCAAACAAAGATTATGATTAAAAACGATTTATTCCTTCGCGCCTTAAATAACGAAACCGTAGAACGTCCACCGGTATGGATGATGCGACAAGCCGGTAGGTATTTGCCGGAATTCAGAGCGTTACGCGACAAATACGATTTCTTCACCCGTTGTGAAACCCCTGAATTAGCCGCTGAAATTACGGTACAACCCATCCGAATTGTAAAACCGGATGCTGCTATTTTATTCTCGGATATCTTGGTAGTGCCAAGGGCGATGGGAATTCACGTGGAATTGAAAGACAATCTCGGACCCATTATTCCCAACCCGATTCGTACGATGGAACAAGTCAATCAGGTTTTTGTGCCGAATATTCATGAAACATTAGGTTACGTGATGGATGCCGTGAAACTCACCAAAGAAATGCTGAACGACGAAGTGCCGTTAATTGGTTTTGCCGGTTCACCTTGGACGATTTTTTGTTATGCGGTAGAAGGCAAAGGATCCAAAAGTTTTGATACGGCTAAAGGATTTTGTTTCTCTAATCCGATAGCGGCGCACACTTTATTGCAAAAAATCACCGATACCACCATTTTATACTTAAAAGAAAAAGTAAAAGCGGGTTGTAACGCCATTCAAATTTTCGATTCTTGGGGTGGCATGTTGTCTCCGGAAGACTATAAAGAATTCTCTTGGCAATACATCAACCAAATCGTAGAAGCGTTGGCTGAGGAAACCAAAGTCATCGTATTCGGAAAAGGGTGTTGGTTTGCCTTAAACGATATGGCCAAATCCAAAGCATCAGCCTTAGGCGTAGATTGGACTTGCTCGCCAAGAAATGCTCGTTATTTAACCGGTGGCAAAATCACCTTACAAGGTAATTTTGATCCATCAAGATTATTATCTCCAATTCCAACTATTAAAAAAATGGTACACCAAATGATAGACGAATTCGGCAAAGACAATTACATCGTCAACCTAGGGCACGGGATTTTACCCAACATTCCGGTAGACCATGCTAAGGCGTTTGTAGAAGCGGTGAAAGAATATAAATCATAGTTGCGGCAGCTATGTCAATCAGTCACTTAAAAATGAAAGACAAATTCTATCAATACATCCAAAACCTTCAAGACCAAATCTGTGCCGGTTTGGAAGCCGTTGATGGCGTGGCTCAATTCCGCGAAGACCTTTGGCAACGTTCCGAAGGCGGCGGTGGCAGAACCCGCGTCATCGAGAACGGTCAGGTTTTTGAAAAAGGCGGCGTTAATATTTCTGCCGTTCACGGTAAATTGCCCGATACGATGCAAAAAATGTTTGGTGTAGGTGAAGCTGATTTTTTCGCTTGCGGACTAAGTTTGGTCATTCACCCGAAAAATCCAATGGTGCCGACAGTGCATGCCAATTGGCGCTACTTCGAAATGTATGATGATAATGGTAACGTAATTAACTCTTGGTTCGGTGGCGGACAGGATTTAACGCCTTATTATTTGTTTGAAGAAGATGCGAAACATTTTCACCAAACGTGTAAAACCGCTTGCGACAAACACAATCCGGAGTTTTATCCGAAATATAAAAAACAATGTGATGCTTATTTTTGGAATGCACACCGCAATGAAGCTCGTGGCATTGGAGGTTTGTTCTTCGATTACTGCAAAGCCACGGAAACAATGGGTATGCAAGATTGGTACAATTTTGTGACGGAAGTCGGCAATAGTTTCTTGCAAGCTTATGTGCCGATTGTAGAGCGAAGAAAAGCATTACTGTATACAAATGCCAAACGCAACTGGCAGGAAATCCGTCGCGGTCGTTATGTCGAGTTCAATTTGGTCCACGACAAAGGCACGTTATTCGGCTTGAAAACCAACGGTCGCATCGAATCGATTTTGATGAGTTTACCGCCACACGTGCAATGGGTGTACGACCATCATCCGGAAGTCGGCAGCGAAGAAGAAAAATTAATTAAAGTATTAGAAAACCCAATAGATTGGATTGTAGAATGACGATTAACGATTTTTGATTGCAGAATTTTGCAGTCATTATCTAATCATAAATCTACAATCATAAATCATAAATCATAAATCAAATGTTCCCACTACAAAGAGGCAGAAGATTACGCGTTAACGAAAGTATTCGTTCGTTGGTTCGCGAAACTACTTTAAGTCCGGCCGATTTCATGTTTCCCATGTTCATCGCCGAAGGTGAAAATTACCAATCCGAAATCCCATCCATGCCGGGCATTTTCCGTCGTTCGTTGGATTTAACGGTGGCAGAAGTGAAGGAATTATTCGCTCTAGGCATTCGCGCCGTGAATATTTATGTGAAAGTTGACGAAAGCTTAAAAGACAATACCGGCAAAGAAGCTTGGAATGAGAATGGATTGATGCAACGCGCCATTCGCGCCATCAAAGCCGCTTGTCCGGAAATGATTGTCATGCCCGATGTCGCTTTAGATCCGTATTCCATTTACGGCCATGACGGTATCATCGAAAACGGCGATGTAGCCAACGATGCCACTAACGAAGCCTTAGTCAAAATGGCCGTTTCGCACGCCCAAGCCGGAGCCGATTTTGTAGCGCCAAGCGACATGATGGACGGCCGCGTATTGCGTTTGCGACAAGGTTTAGATGCTGCAGGTTTTCAAAACGTAGGCATCATGAGTTATTCGGCCAAATACGCTTCCGCTTTTTACGGACCGTTCCGCGATGCGTTAGACAGCGCACCAAGAGAAGCTGATGTAGTCGTGCCGAAAGACAAAAAGACTTACCAAATGGACTATGCCAACCGCATCGAAGCCGTCAAAGAAGCCTTAATGGACGTAGAAGAAGGTGCCGATATGGTGATGGTTAAACCGGGAATTGCGTATCTGGATATCGTTCGTGAAGTTAAAAATGCCGTCAATGTTCCCGTAACCGTTTTCCATGTTTCGGGCGAATATGCTATGATTAAAGCTGCAGCCGAAAGAGGTTGGCTCGACCACGACAACATCATGATGGAGCAATTGATGTGTATCAAACGCGCCGGTGCCAGCTTGATTTCGACTTATTTTGCCAAAGAAGCTGCGATTTTATTGAATCAATAATTGTCATCCCAAGCGCAGTCGAGGGATAGGAGCGCAGGGCTTGGGATTTATCAGTTGTCGCTATTCCCGCTTTCCGCGCTACGTGGTAGCTAGCTCCAATCGGGGCTAATTAGGATTTGTATTGCATTTTTGTATACTATGAAAAAGATATTTTTACTTTTATTGATCGTCACTTTCGCTTCTTGTAAAAAGGAAGCTGAGCCAACGGAAAATCAACCCCAACACGATGAAACCGCTGTAGCCGTTTCCGGTCAAGAATTATTTGAAGGCAAAGGAACTTGTACGGCTTGTCATTTGCCCGACCAAAAAGTCATCGGACCGAGTATTGCGGAAATCGCTAAAATCTATAAGGAAAAAAAAGTCAGTATCGTAGCCTTTCTCAAAGAAGAAGCAGAACCGATAGTTGATCCAAGCCAATATGAAACCATGAAAACCAACTTCGCCATCACCAAAAAAATGAGTGATGAAGAACTAAAAGCTTTGGAAGAATACATCCTTAGTTTTTCCAAATAAATCTTAGAAACCTTTTGTCTTCTTCGTGTGCTTTGTGGTTAAATCACTAATTTTATCCAATGGAAACAATATTCATCAAAACACCGTTAGGCGTAGCCAAAATCGTAGGCGGCACTAATGGTATAGCTGAGATTTCCGTTTCGGATGAAGGTGAAGTTTCTGTTACTATTCCCTCTGTTTTGCAAGAAGCTGTAATCCAACTCAACGACTATTTTGACCGAAAACGCAGTACTTTCGATTTTAAGATTAATCCACAAGGCACCGACTTCCAACAAAAAGTTTGGCAGGAATTGTTGAACATCCCGTTTGGCAAAACGATGTCTTATCTTGATTTATCCAAAAAGTTAGGCGATGTCAAAGCCATTAGAGCAGTCGCGTCGGCTAACGGGAAAAATCCATTATGGATCGTCGTTCCGTGTCATCGCGTTATCGGTTCCAATGGCTCATTAACCGGTTATGCCGGCGGATTGTGGCGCAAAAAATGGTTGTTGGAACACGAAAGTCCAAACCAACAGCAATCACTTTTTTAAGTATTTTTCTTTCATTATTAAAAAAATACGTACTTTTAAATCAGTTATTTCTTAAAAATTTATTATGATTGAAAAAATACAACTCAACAATATACTTTTTCTGGACATAGAAACCGTTCCCGAAGAAGACAATTTCAAGGCTTTAGACAATGAGATGAAACTCCTTTGGGAGCAAAAAACGCAATACCAAAGACGCGACGAATACACGCCGGAAGATTTCTACGAACGTGCCGGAATTTGGGCCGAATTTGGTAAAATTGTTTGTATTTCTGTAGGCTATTTTGCTAATAAAAGTGATATTAGAAATTTTAGGGTAACTTCCTTTTTTGGAGAAGAAAAAAAGATTCTTAAGGATTTTGCCAATTTGTTAGATACGCATTTCAACGGTGCGCAGCATTTATTGTGCGGTCACAATGCCAAAGAATTCGACTTCCCTTTTATTGCCCGTCGCATGATTATCAATCAAATTGCCATTCCGAGTAAACTGAATTTATTCGGCAAAAAACCATGGGAAATTCCACATTTAGATACTTTAGAATTATGGAAATTCGGCGATTACAAACATTTTACATCTTTAAAATTATTGACCAAAATTCTCGGTATTCCGTCTCCCAAAGGCGATATTGACGGTAGCCAAGTAGCCCATGTTTTTTATGTCGAAAAAGACATTGATCGTATTGTGACTTATTGCGAAAAAGATGTGATTGCAGTAGCACAAATTTTCCTTCGATTACGCCGGGAAGACTTGTTAATAGAAGAGGAAATTTTACATGTATAAAAAAAGAGGTCATTTTGACCTCCTTTTTTTAGTTTCTTTTCAATACGATTTTCTTGGTTATGCTTCCTGCGGTATTGTCTATTTGTATCAAATAAACACCATTTTGAATACCTTCTAAACTGATAGTGTTTTCCACCTGGTTAGTTTCTTGAGTGTAAACCATTCTTCCTTGTAAATCATAAACACTTAAAGTGGTTTTCTCGGTCAAAGACGGAATTTCAATATTTATAATCCCGGAAGTAGGATTTGGATATACTTTAGTGCTCACAAGCGGATTTTCAGTAATCTCTAAAATAGAAGCTTGTACCCTACAAATATTGATGTTGAAGTTGGTAATAGCACCACCGTCTTCATTGTAAGGATCATCCACGCGTAAAATCCAAACGCCATCAGCAATCATATTATTCAAAGTGCTTAAACTGCCTACCGGAGCGATATTACCACTAATAGCCGGAGTACCTACACAAGAAGGAACAGTTCCCGAATCGTCATAGGTACAGTCTATATTATCTTCGCCGGCACAAGCCTCTTGTTGTAAAACAATTACAGGACTACCCAAACTCGCAGGTCCTTCTAAGGTTATGGTAAGGTCTTGTACCCAAGTGTGAGTAATGGCAACATTAACATTGAGGTCTCCTATAGAATATCCGCCGCTCACAGTGACCGGGACAAATGCCGCTGAATTTGCCACCGTTGCAATGGTCGCATTCGAATAATCTGTTGCACTGAAGTTCACATCACAAAACAAGTTTCCGGTTGTAAAGTCGTAGGTTTGGGCGCTGGTTATAGCAACATTACCGCAATTATTCATTGGGATTACCCTCCAAAAATAACGAGTAGCTTGACTCAATCCGGTAAGTGAAAAAGAATTCGCACTTACAAAATCCTCAGCTATCATACTGGAAAAGTTACTGAATTGAGAAACTTGAACATGGTAATTGATGGCATTGGCTTGAGCGGCCCAAGTTAGGTTAACCGAAGTAGATAAGCCGTTTTGACCA
>JBIIXM010000126.1:0-5044 GCA_044338435.1 Flavobacterium sp.
TACAGACACAGCTGAACCAGTGATTATACTGTAGATTTTAACTAAAGCTAATTTTTGATCGGCTACTTTCATTGGCACTCTCTTGTCTGCAGCCGCGCCTGATAAGGTCATATTGGCTTCAAACTGGTAGTGCTTAGACATTTTTCCTTTTTGCGGAATTCTGCCTTGAGCATATCCTGAATCGAATCCGCCTCCTTGCCAATCACCTAAGAAATCAGCTCCGACAGAAACTATAGTATTTGCTTTTGAAAAATCATAATCAACTAAAGCTCTTTCTCCGTAAACTGCTTCAAAAGCATCTAAAGCTGCTGACTCAGATACAGCATCATATACTACATGCTTAGCGTTTGGATTTTGAGCGATAAAATCAGCAATCAACTTTTCAGTTGAAGGACTAGCCAATGTATTGGTTAATAAAACCACTTGTCCGCCTTTTGCTTTAGCATCAGCCAAACTGGCTTTGATTTTCATATCCGCTGCAGCCCAAGTAGCATCTTTCTGATCTACTTTGGTTACTTTAAGACGAGTATTATCGTACAATGACAAAACCGAAGCATGAACTCTGGCATTGGCAGTGAACTTAGCACCGGCTATGGTATTGTTTTCAATTTTAATAGGACGACCTTCACGTGACTTTACCAATAGATTGGCAAAATCAAAACCATCAAACATTGAAGTCGCAAAGTAATCTGCCACTCCCGGAATAATTTGTTCCGGCTGTAAAACGTAAGGAATTGATTTGTGCACAGGACCTTCACAAGCTGCTAAAGTAGCCGCTGCTGTACTGAATCCAACGTATTTCAAGAAATCACGACGAGTTGTTGAAGAAGAAGATAAAGATTCTTTATCAGACAAAAACTCATCCGTTGGGATTGGTTCTGAGAATTCATTATTTCTAAGCGTCTCAACAATAGAACTATTTTCGTTTAGTTCCTCAACACTTTTCCAGTATTTTTTGTTCGATGACATCGTATATAAATATTAGCTTCTTAATAATTTGATTAATAGTGGCACTTACCACATTCTAAACCTCCCATTTGTGCTGCAGTCAATTTGTCTACACCATATTTCTTGGAAAGTTCTTCGTGAATTTTTGTATAGTAGGCATTACCTTCCATTTTCACATCAGTTTCACGGTGACACTTGATACACCAACCCATGGTTAATGGCGCAAATTGTTTTTGGATTTCATATTCCTGAACCGGACCGTGACATTTTTGACATTCAATTCCGGCCACCGTTACGTGCTGAGAGTGGTTGAAGTAAGCAAAATCAGGTAAGTTGTGAATACGAACCCATTTAACCGGCTTGGTTTTACCAGTATATTTTTGAGTGGCTTTATCCCAACCCACTGCATCGTATAATTTTTGAATCTCACCATCATAGAATGCTTTGCTGTATTCCGGAGTTGCTGTAGTATCTGCTACTTCAGCGATGTTTTTGTGACAGTTCATACAAACATTCAACGAAGGAATCCCTGCGTTTTTACTAACTCTAGCTGCAGAGTGACAGTATTTACAATCAATACCATTGCTACCAGCGTGGATTCTGTGTGAATAGTGAATTGGTTGAATTGGAGCATAATCTTGATCAACACCCACTTGCATCATCCATCCGTAAACGAAGTAGCCACTTGACAACAATAAGAAGATAGAAGCCACCAATACCAAGAACTGGTTTTTAGCAAAAGCTTGCCATAATGAAACCCCTTGTTTAGCAGGTACTTCAATATTGTTAGATTTAGCAACTTTGGTAAGCACATTGTTCACAAAGAACAACATAACAACCAACATCAACATCACCAATGCCAAAGCACCTAATATAACGTCGTTTGAAATTCCGCCTTGGTTAGCATCAGCTCCCTGACCAGGTAATGCAGCTACTGCAGCAGCAGGCTCCGCTTTTTTCTCGTCGGTATAAGCTATGATGTTGTCAATATCTGTTGTTGACAATTGTGGAAAAGCAGTCATCACTGACTTGTTAAACTCTTCAAAAATCTTGATAGCCTTAGCATCTCCGGATTTGATAAGAGCAGAACTGTTGTTTACCCATTTGTAAATCCACTCCTTGTCATACTTTGCAGAAACACCTCTTAAAGCAGGACCTGTCATCTTTTTGTCAAGATTGTGACAAGCTGCACAGTTGGCGTTGAACAATGCTTTTCCGGCTACAGGATCTCCACCGGTCGCAGCTGCAGGAGCAGCAGAAGCAGCAGCTGGATCAGCAGCGGCCGCAGGAGGAGTTTCTTGTGAAAATGAGGTGAAGGAGAACGTTAGCATTAAAGCTAAACTAAAGACTATTTTCCTTGAAATCGAATTATGGTTACCCATTTTTTTCATATAATAAATGATTATCGACTAATGTTGGCATGATTCTTTCAGAAGGTTTTTCAGTGAAAAAATCGACGCTTTCTTTAAAACTTGCACAAAAATACGACTTATGAACTATTCTCAAAACCTTAAATATATCATAAATATCAATTTATATTAATTCTAAATAACAAATCATGTTTTGTTTAATTTATTAAGTTTTACATTTGTATAAAAATCAAATCATTATGAAATTTTTAACCAAAACAAAGGCCGCTTTTTGCTGCGCAATCGTTTTCTTTATTTGCCAAAAAACCTACTCTCAGGATGGAAAAGTGACCGTTGATCAGGATGTTAAATTTGAACAATTGCTAAATGAGAAAAGAAAAATTAACAGTTCAATTACTATTAATGACCGCTATAAAATTCAGATATTCAATGGTGATACTGAAAACTCCAAAAAAACATTAATCGACTTCAAAAAAGAATTTAAAAATTTAGACGCCACCATAGTATTCAGCACTCCTTTGTATAAAGTTTGGGTAGGCAATTTTAAAACCCGAATTGAAGCCGAAAAGAATTTACAATTACTAAAGAAAAGATATCCAACTGCCTTTTTAATCAAACCAAACAAATAAAAAAAAAAGCCCCGAAATTCGGGGCTTTTTTTTTAAGTATTATTTCAACTTTTTCTTCACTTCCACTTCTTGGAAAGCTTCAATGGTATCGTATTCACGAATATCGTTGTAATTCTTAATTTGCATACCGCAATCGTACCCTTTAGAAACCTCTTTTACATCATCTTTAAAACGTTTTAAGGTAGCCAATTCTCCAGTGTAAATCACCACACCTTCGCGGATCAAGCGGATTTTAGAGTTGCGGAAGATTTTACCATCTGTAACCATACATCCGGCAATAGTTCCCACTTTAGAAACTTTAAACAACTCACGGATTTCTGCAGTACCGGTAATTTCTTCTTTCATCTCCGGCGACAACATACCTTCCATCGCATCTTTTAAGTCGTCGATAGCGTCGTAAATGATAGAATAGTTTCTGATATCGATTTCTTCTTTATCTGCCAATTGCTTAGCATTTCCGGAAGGACGAACGTTAAATCCGATAATAATCGCATCGGAAGCCGAAGCCAACAATACGTCAGACTCAGTAATCGCACCAACACCTTTGTGAATGATTCGGATTTGAATTTCTTCCGTAGATAATTTCGAGAAGGAATCAGACAACGCTTCTACCGAACCGTCAACGTCTCCTTTTAAGATGATATTCAATTCTTTGAACTGTCCTAAAGCGATACGACGACCGATCTCTGCCAAAGTAATGTGCTTTTGCGTACGAACCGATTGCTCACGCAATAATTGGGTACGTTTGGCAGCGATTTGTTTTGCTTCTCTTTCGTCTTCAAACACGTTGAACTTGTCACCGGCCGTTGGAGCACCATCCAATCCTAAAACAGAAATTGGCGTTGATGGTCCGGCCACTAAAACATTATGCCCTCTTTCATCGTGCATCGCTTTTACTTTACCATGGTTTTTACCGGCCAAAACATAATCGCCTACACGTAAAGTTCCTGCTTGTACTAAAACAGTTGACACATAACCTCTCCCTTTATCTAAGAAAGCTTCTACCACAGTTCCGAGAGCCGGTTTATTTGGATTTGCTGTTAATTCAAGGATCTCGGCTTCTAATAATACTTTTTCGAGCAACTCTTTCACTCCTGTTCCGGCTTTAGCAGAAATATCTTGGGACTGGTATTTTCCACCCCAATCTTCTACCAATAAATTCATTCCCGCCAATTGCTCTTTAATCTTTTCAGGATTAGCCGCTGGTTTATCAACTTTGTTAATAGCAAAAATCATAGGAACTCCTGCGGCTTGAGCATGACTGATAGCCTCTTTGGTTTGCGGCATAATATCATCGTCTGCAGCAATCACAATAATAGCAATATCGGTAACTTGAGCACCACGAGCACGCATCGCAGTAAACGCTTCGTGACCCGGTGTATCTAAGAAAGTAATTTTTTGACCATTCTCTAATACTACTCCGTAAGCTCCAATGTGTTGTGTAATTCCTCCGGACTCTCCGGCAATCACATTGGCTTTACGAATGTAATCCAACAAGGAAGTTTTACCGTGATCCACGTGTCCCATTACGGTTACTATCGGGGCTCGGTGGACTAAATCTTCCGGTTTGTCTTCAACTACCTCTAAATTTTCCTCGATATCAGTGGTGATGAATTCTACTTGATAACCAAACTCATCGGCCACAATAGAAAGCGTTTCAGCATCCAATCTTTGGTTCATGGTCACCATGATTCCCAAGGTCATACAAGTTCCGATAACCTTTGTAATTGGTACATCCATCATGGTTGCAATTTCACCTACGGTAACAAACTCGGTTACTTTCAGGATTTTGCTTCCTTCTTCCATCGCTTGCATTTCATCTTCCGAACGTTGACGGTGCGTATCACGCTTGTCTCTACGGTATTTGGCCGCTTTGGATTTATTTCCTTTTCCTTGTAAACGCTCTAACGTTTCCTTGATTTGGTTTTTAACTTCTTCTTCTGTCGGCTCAACTTTTTGAACAATGGCCGGACGGTTTCCTTTTTGGAAGCCCGGTTTGTTGCCAAATTTAGCAGGTCCGCCTTGAGCGTTATTGCCTCCGGTAATGGCTGGTTTATCACCCGGCTTAGGAGCAATTCTTTTGCGTTTATTTTTGTT
>JBIIXM010000127.1:0-5027 GCA_044338435.1 Flavobacterium sp.
GGCTGTACTGGCTATTAATACCAATACCAACGCGCCTTCGGGTTGTGACTTGGTGAGCTTTGTATGTTTCCGCGATTTGTTACCGGGAACAACCTTATACATTACGGATAATGGTTATGAACGACAAAATGCCGGTTTATGGGGCGGCACCGAAGGGGTAATTGTTTTAACGAGAACCGGTAGTACCTTACCAAAAGGCACCATTGTTACTATTGAAACTACTACGGCTAACGTAACTTTGGGAAGCCATTATAATGTATATACTTGCGGCGCTATTGATGCGAACTGGACCAAATCGGCAATCGGAGGTTCCGGATTCAATTTGAATTCCGACGACGATATGTGGTTTATGCAAGGCGGTGTTTGGACGAACGACACCGGTCATTCCTCAACTTACACCGGAAATGTATTGTACGGATGGACCGAAAGTGGTTGGGATGCCGCTCCGGGCGGTCCAACAGGAGATACCAAGTGGTCTACTATATATCCATTAATGGAATGTTTCAGTACTGTAGCTCCGGTTGGAGATGGCTTTGTAAAGTATGACGATCCTAACGATCCTGATTTCTCAACGTTAACTAATGGTAAATTCGATTGGATTGCGTCGATTAACAGTCAGTCCAACTGGGATTCGTATGCCGATACAGCTACTTTTGATGCCGGCGGTTACAACTACAAAGGGAATTGTACTTTGGTGTACATTGATACCGATATTTACGTAAACGGAAGATGGAGCGGACGCAAAGACACCAACTGGTTCAACTGTGAAAACTGGGATACGTTAATCGTACCGGATGCTACCGTTGATGTAGTTATTCCGGACACAACTTACGACCGCAGAGCAGTGGTAGACGCTACTGCGCCTTTTGCGATTTACCAAAACTATATTGCCAAAGCAAAAAATGTAACCATTAGCGGAGAAGGTTTAGAAGTTTCCGGTAACAGCAACAACAAATTAGAAATACACGGTAATCTTATCATAAACAATACAGTAGCAGACGGTGCCTTCGATATGAATGACGGCAATAATGCTACTGCCGACGGTCAAATTTACTTGTATGGTAATTGGACCAACAACAAAAACAACAATGCCTTTGATGAAGGAAACGGTACCGTACATTTTATTGGTGCGCCAACGCCACAAATCATCAGTGCGGTTGCGCCTTTAGGAACAGAAGTGTTTTACAATGTGTTGATGGATAACAACTTCACTACTTCGGTGTCTAATGACTTAGTAGCTTCGGGCGATTTGACTTTGGCTACCGGAAGAACTTTAACGGCTTCTGTAGGCGATTACATTCGCGTGAACAATCGTTTGACCAATAATGGTAACATTTTAATAGACGATGATGCCCAGTTGATTCAGGTAGATGACACCGACACCAACGCCGGAGATTACACCAGTACAACTACCAAGTTCCAAGTGAGAAGAGGTTTTACGGCCAAACATGTCGATTATGTATATTGGAGTTCACCTATAGACAACTATAATGTAACCGGTTTGCCAAGCGGTTACCGTTACCAATGGAATCCGACTTTAGTGAATACCAACGGCACTATGGGGAACTGGCAAGCAGCCAGCGGGATTATGCAAAAAGGGAAAGGTTATATTGCTCGTACTTTTAACGGTTCGGCCACGCCAATCACAGCTACGCATACTTTCCGCCAAGGAAAACCTAACAACGGTTTGTTGACGCTTCAAATTAAACGCGGTAATTATGATGGCGCCGATTACGATGCCGATCCGGTAAATACTACCAATGCGTTAACCACCAAATACGACGACAATTGGAATTTGGTAGGAAATCCATATCCGTCAGCTATTGATGCTGATAAATTTATGGCATTGAATGCTACTAAAATTGAGCCGGCCATTTGGATTTGGCGTCACGGTTTAGGATTGACCAACACTTCCAATCCGTATTACAATAATTTTGGCTACAGTTACTTGCCGGATTATTTAATGTACAACAGTTTGGGTTCGACAGAGCCGAGCTTTAGCGGAAAAATTGCTTCCGGACAAGGCTTTATGGTGAATATGTTACACAGTGCCGGAACTTTATTTTCAACCGGTCCGGACACTTATGCCGATAATGTAACCTTTAACAACAGCCTGCGTTTAGGGACTGCCGATGCGATTTATGACAATTCCGTTTTCTTCAGAAATGCCACTGCAACGATGAGTCCGACCGCCGGCTTACCAACAGAAGAGAAAAACCGAATTTGGTTAGACATTATCAATACAGCTGATGGACAAGTAGACACGACTTTATTAGGTTATTCTACTAACTCTACTGCGGCATACGACAGTGCTTACGATTGTTTCTTCGCGCCAAGAGGTAAAGTGAGCTTGTATTCGTTAATCGATCAAAAACCATTCATCATTCAAGGCCGACCATTGCCGTTTGACATTAATGATCAAGTCCCGATGGGAATCAATATAGTGTCTAACGGAAGCCATACCATCGCTATCAAAAAGACCGACGGTATCTTTGTAGACGACATCAATATTTATTTGCAGGATTTAGAGTTGAATGTGATTCACGATTTGAAACAGTCGCCATACGCTTTTACGGCAAGCAAAGGAATCGTTGACAATCGTTTTATCATCCGATACACCAACAGTACCTTAGGCAACGATGAGTTTGAGGCTTTGGCCAATACGGTAATCATATCCGGAAGCAACGGCGTCTTGTCGGTTACCTCGCAACGCGAAAATATTAAAGAGGTTTTGGTGTACGATGTTTTAGGCAGAGAATTGCTCAGAGCTGAAGGACTAGACAGTCTGAATTTCACCCGAAGTAACATTACGCAAAGCAATCAAGCTTTGATTGTAAAAGTCAAATTAGAAAGTGGTAATTTGATTACGAAAAAGACCTTATTATAGTGTTTTACTGTTAATAAACGAGTAAATTGTATAATTTACAGACAAAATTGTGGTAATAAGTTGAAAATGTTTAATTTGTGATTCTTTTTAAGTGATTTAGTAAGCAAATGAATACAAAAATACCGTTCGTTAAGACAAGCCAAGCAAGATATTTCTTGTTTTTGTTATTGATTTTACCGGTATGCTTTTATGGACAAGTAAACATTACTAACGCGTCCCCATCGGTTACACTCAACTTTTCCAGCACTATGCCAACTACAGCGGGAACCAATCCGAGTACGGCATTTAGTGGCGCAGGTTTTTCCCCTAATCCAACCGTAGCCGGAAGGCTTAATTCTAATGCTTGGGATATCAAAGGTTTTAGTTTTGGAACCTTAGGATTTGGTGGTACCCAAACGGTGGATGCTTTTGGTAGAGGTTCTGTAACCGGAGCCGTTGTCAGTCATGGTATTTATGCTTTTACCGAATTGCCCGGTTCAGTCGCTAATCCGGCTTTAATGGTTCAGCCTACGGGGACCGAGTTTTCTCCGGGATCTATTACACTCAGAATAAGAAACAACGGAACCAGTAGTATTACTCAGCTTCAAGTCGATTATAATGTGTTTGTGAGAAACGATGGGGACAAATCCAGTACCTTTAATTTTTCACATTCTGCCGATAATATAGTGTTTCAAGAGGAGGCGCTTTTGGATTATGTTTCTCCCGATGTTTCAGATGCCTTGGAATGGGTAAATATAGGTTTATCGCCTTCGCGTTCTATTATTATTACCGGTTTGAATATTCCTCCCGGAGCCTTATATTATTTAAGATGGACCAGTGAAGAGGTTAGTGGTACCGGAAGCAGTGATGAATTCGGCTTAGACGACATAAGAATAGTCGGTACTTACGGAACACCGGCACCTGAAATTAATGTGACTTGTTTTTCCACGACCATTCTCCATAATGATACCACTCCAAGTATAGCCGATGGGACGCAGTTTTCCAGCTTGGCTTCACCAACGTCAACTTTAAATACTACGGTATCAAGAACTTTTGAACTTCAAAATTTAGGAGGTGCCACTTTAACTACCGGTACAGTTACAATTACAGGATTACATCCCGGTGATTTTACTATTTTACCGGCAGGTACAGATCCGTCCGGAACTATAGATCCTGTTTCCGGTGGTATTATAAGTTTCAAACAACTAACGATAGTTTTTGATCCCAGTGCTGCCGGACTGCGCAGAGCCATTGTCAATATTGTTAGCGATGACGCCAATGAAAACCCCTATGTTTTTCATATACAAGGTTATGGTTTTGATCCGGTACCCGAGATCGATATGGTAGGAAATACCGGTGGGACAGGTACCATTATAGATGGTAGTTTGATTCCTTCTTTGGGTAATAATACCTTGTTTGATCCGCAAACGATTGGGGTTACCACTCAAACCAAAGATTTCCGTATCCGAAATACGGGAACGTTTACCTTGCAACTAACAGATCCAACGCCCTATGTAACCATTAGCGGTGTCAACCCGGGCGATTTTACATTAGTAACAGTGCCTACTTCAGGCTTAATTATACCGGGTTCTTTCCGAACATTCTCGATTAACTTTAATCCAACAGCACCCGGAATCAGAACGGCTATAGTATCGATTGCCAATAACGACAGTAACGAAAATCCATACAACTTTTTAATACAAGGAACGGGAATTACACCCGAGGCCGATATCTTCGGTAACGGACAGCCTATTGCCAGTGGCAGTACGATTCCGACTTTTGTGAATGATACTTTTTTCGATTATATCAATGTCACTTCAGGAACTATCGACAGGGTATTTACCATCCAAAATAATGGTTCAGCCGTTTTAAATATAGGAGCGATAACCATTTCAGGAGCTGCTGCTTCTGATTACAGCGTAATTTCATTGCCCACATCGCCTTTAGCCGTTGGCGATGTAACCACTTTTGCCATCCGATTTGACCCTTCAGCCATCGGGATTAGGAATGCTATGGTGAGTATAGTGAATAATGACGTCAATGAAAATCCGTATACCTTTGTCATCAGTGGTTATGGTTTGAATTATACCGGTTGTGATTTTGGCGCCAGAGAAACGATAGCTATTCAAGATTTTGAAACCACACCGGGCACACCAACTTG
>JBIIXM010000005.1:0-20548 GCA_044338435.1 Flavobacterium sp.
CGGGTTCGACTTCCAAATAGGTAAATTCCTGTTGTGCAATGGTACCTGAAGTGGTTTCGTAAGCGGTGCTGGTTTGCATTTTTTGCTTAAAAAACTGGTCGTTGTACAACAATCTGGAGTTGAGAGACGGTTCGTTTGTGCGACCGGCTTCTTCAAATTTCAAATTGCGGTAATTGACAAACAAAGACAAATTGGTTTTGTCGTTTTGAATCAGGCGCGACTTTAAGTAATACGACTGCGAAGTGTTGACTCTTTTTACCAAACCGTTTAGCAAACTGTCGTTTACCCTTTGCAAATAGCCTAGTTCTACAAAGACTTTAGTACTGTCGCCACGTCCGACAAAGGCACCGTATTCGGTAAATTTCTGGCTCAAAGAAGACAACTGATTGGTCGCCGCCAAACGTTCTTGGTTGTCTTCCAAACGCAACGTTCCGCCTATCCAATTCTTTTTAAAATGATAGCGCGCTTGCGATTGGTTTCTAACGAAGGTTGACTTGGCAAAATTTCCGTCGCTGTTCAATACGCTGGTATTTTGTTGTAAGTTCCATTGGTTGAGTTTGAAAAACCCGTTTACCGAGTGGCGATTTCCGGTAAAACTTTTCGAAAAATCCAATTTCTCAAATTGATAGGTCAGCTTGCCTTTTTGCGGCAGGATAAAATCCAAGCCGTTCACAATTAAACTCTGATTGCCTGAGAAAGTTGTCAAGTTCCAGTCGCGGTTGAATTCTATATTAAACAAACGCTCAATAGTTCTGAAATTTTCTTGTATAAATTGATAGTTCCCAAAAGCATCAACCTGCCATTTTTTAGTGAGTAATCGTTGTTTGAAATTGAGCTTTCCGGCTACACCTTTATTGTCTTCATCATCTAAAGAAGAAAACAAATTTTGGTCGTTGTTGCTCACGCCCAATTCAAAATCGACTACCGTTTTCTCATTCGGATTGAATTTCCCTAAAACGGTGGCGATTTGGATTTTCGTAGGCGCAATCAATCGCACTACCGGTTCGTAATTGCCTTGCGGAATGCCGGCAACAGGTTCAACATACTGGTAAATTTTTCCGATAGCCGCGGTATTGGTTAGGATGTAATTCCCTAAGTTATTGCCCACCAACGTGAAGCGTACATTGTACAATTCGTCGTTCGGGTTGTTCGAATATTCAAAAACCTCAACGGCGTTTACGATGACTTTTTTGTATAAAATTTTATTCTCGGAATACGTATCCAAATAAGCCGAGGGCGCGTTCATTTGGTTGATGTCGTCTCCGGCGTTGTTGAGTATGCTGACTTGCTCCGGCGACAAACTTTGCTGTAAAGGTTGGTTTTTGACATCGTTTTCGGAATACAGGTAACCGCCTAAACTCCATTTTTTAGCGGAATGATTTACGCCTCCGTAGGTCACAAAACGCGTATAATTTCTATCCGAATATTGGTATTCAATTACAATTCGCATTTCGGAATTGATCGGAAACAAAGACGTAAACGTAATTTCTCCGGCATTGTAATCGATGATGTAATCATTATTCTCGCCTCGTTTTTTGAGTATACCGTTTACATAAACCCTTTCCGAACCCGAAATCACGAGTACATACAACTCGCCGTTGTTCCCGCGCAACTTGTACGGTCCTTGATTGCCTTCTTGACCGGAAAAAGTGCTTCGGGCATATTGACCACGGACCAGAGCAGCCGAGGCAAAAATTTCGGTTTTATTATCTTCATCGCCCAGCGTGAATCGGGTAGCCAAACCTTGCACTTTTTTGTTGAAGTTGAGAAAGCGCGATTGCCGGTTTTCCAGGAATAAATCGCCAGCGCGAATGCTCCATTTATCGGTAAACAATTCTATGAAAATTTGGTCGAATTCGTCCAACTTTTGGGAATAGCCGTTTTCCTGCAGCGGAATGTTAGAATCTTGTATGGAAGCCCGAAGCGAGACTTTATCAGAAATTTTTCCTGTGATTTGTAAATCTAAATTCGAGGTTACCGAAGCATTTTGATTGTTCCCGATGGTCACGCCACGAGTGATACTTCCGGAAGTATTTAAGCCTTCAAATGGCACAAACTTTTTGACGGAACGATCGGTTTTAACCAAAAATCCGGCTTCATTGGGCACCACTTTGCCTTGGTCGTAAATGCTGTACGTTTTGGTTAGAAATTGCGGATAATTAAAGTAGCGAATCGTGATAGTATCCGTTGCAGTAAAATTGGTTTTGAAATATAACTTTCCGGTTTTGAAATCGACTTTATAGAACGAAGTATCGACTTCTTTGCCTTCGCGAGTGAGTAATTTGAAGAAACTCGGACTGATGCTGACTTTTTCAATGGCGATGGTATCTTTGGAAGGCAGGACTTTCTTGGTTCGGTACAGCGAATTGATTTCCTGGGCCGAAAGCCCGGAAAAACTGAATAGTATACACAATAAAAGCCCTTTTTTCAGCATATCTTAATAACGTAAAAATAGGCTTTTTTAATATAAAAAACCGCGAACACTTTTTATTTTGGTCTTCGCGGTTGGGATGATTATTCTTTGGTGACTACTTGTAAAGTTTCACGGGAAATTTGCTTGAGCAAAACCGTTTTCCCTTTTTCTACCATTTCGGCGGCTTCTTTATTGAAGTGACGAATGGTGTACAAAGAAACGTTTTCGTTGTAGGCCACTTTGAATTTTTTAGCCAAGATGTTTTTCAAATCGTTGAAATTACCGAATTTGTCTTCCACACAAACCGAAAAACTGATGGCCGAGTTTTGAATCAAACTTACCTTCATTTTGTACTGGTGGAATAAGGCAAAAATTTCGCTGATGTTTTCTTCCATGATAAAGGAAAAATCGATAGACGACAGGGAAATCAACAATTGATCTCTTTTCACAATATAACACGGTGTTTGCGGCTCCAAATCTTTGCCTTTGGAAACACTGGTTCCGGGCAAAAGCGGATTGATAAACGATTTGACGTGCAGCGGAATTTCCTTTCTTTGCAACGGCTGCAAAGTTTTCGGGTGAATCACCGTAGCGCCGTAAAAAGCCAATTCGATGGCTTCGCGATACGAAATTTGGTTCAACAATATGGCATTTTCGAAATAACGCGGATCAGCATTCATCACACCCGGAACATCTTTCCAAATGGTTACGCTTTCGGCATTCAGGCAATAGGCAAAAATAGCCGCCGTGTAATCGGAACCTTCACGACCCAAAGTAGTGGTGAAATTGTTCTCATCGGAACCTAAAAATCCTTGAGTAATATTTAAGGCTTTTTTCTTAACCCCTTTAGAAATGAGTTGTTGGGTCTTTTCCCAATCAACGTTGGCATCGCGATAGGTATTATCGGTTTTGATAAAATTGCGCACATCAATCCAATTATTTTTTAACCCCGCTTGGGCAAAATAATGGCTGACAATCGTGGTTGATATGAGTTCTCCGTAACTCACCACTTGGTCGTATACGAAGTTGTAGTTCGGCGATTTGTTGCTTCGGATAAAATACTCCAAATCGGCAAAAAGACTGTTCACAGCAAAGTATACATCGTGTTCTTCGTCTTCGAACAAATCCATCAAAATTTGGTAGTGGTATTTCTTGACTTCTTGTAAAGAAGAATGCAACTCATTCGATTTTTCGAAATAGTTCTTGATTACTAACTCCAAAGCATTGGTTGTTTTTCCCATAGCGGAAATCACTAAAAGCGTGTCTTCGTGACCTACTTTTTCCAATACACTGAATACATTTTTAATCCCATCGGCGTCTTTAACTGACGCACCACCAAATTTGAAAATTCTCATTATAAATTAGTTAAAAAGTCATTGATTCCTTGTTCATCCATTTGCACCACATCCCAATCGGCTAAAATTTTCGCTCCCGATTTTTTGTAGAAGTCGATAGCCGGCGTGTTCCAATCCAACACATTCCATTCGATTCTGCGAACGTTGTCTGCTTTACCTTGCTCGATAATCTTGGTATACAAAGCCAAGCCTAAACCACTACCGCGCATTTTTTCTTTGACGATTAAATCCTCTAAATGTATGGTTCTTCCTTTCCAGGTAGAATAGCGATAGTAGTACAATGCCATACCAACAATTTGCTTCGCCTGTTCGCTATCGCTCGGGTCACCCTCAACTTCGGCTACAAAAGTGTAAAACAGCGGATTTTCGCCAAAACCATCACGCTCCAAATCGGCCACCGTGACCACAACCGCATCGGGTTCTTTTTCAAAAATAGCCAATTCTTGTATTAAATCAAGAACGGCTTTCATATCGTTTTTGGTTCCTCTGCGGATATTCATCAGGTGTTACTTTTTTTGCTTAGTAATGTGATTAGATAAAAGTCTAGCGTCAACAAAAATACAACTTATAATTTCTTTTCAGAATAGATTTTTTCTTAGACAATTTTAGCGATATTTGCACCCACAACTACAACGATTTCGTAATGGAAGAACGCAACAAAACCTTAGGGGAATTTATCATCGAAAAACAAGAGGAATTCAAGTATTCCTCGGGCGAATTGTCCCGAATTATCAACTCCATCCGATTGGCTGCCAAAGTAGTCAATTACAAAGTAAACAAAGCCGGTTTGGTGGATATAGTGGGCGCTGCCGGAGATCAAAATATTCAAGGCGAAGACCAACAAAAACTGGATGTTTATGCCAACGAAGTGTTCATCCAAACTTTAATCAACCGCGAGATTGTTTGCGGAATTGCTTCTGAAGAAAATGACGACTTCATTACGGTTGCCGGTTCCGATAACAGTCACAGCAACAAATACGTGGTGTTGATGGATCCGCTCGATGGTTCTTCTAACATAGACGTGAATGTTTCTGTAGGTACCATTTTTTCGGTTTACCGCAGGGTAACTCCGGTTGGTACTCCGGTTAGTATTCAAGATTTTCTGCAACCCGGAACCCAACAAGTAGCGGCAGGTTATGTTATTTATGGCACCTCAACTATGTTGGTATACACTACCGGTCACGGCGTGAATGGCTTTACGTTAAATCCGGCCATCGGTACATTTTACTTATCGCACCCGAATATGCAATTTGCCAAAGACGGCAACATTTACTCCATTAACGAAGGCAATTATGTGCATTTCCCGCAAGGCGTGAAAGATTACATCAAATACTGCCAGCTGGAAGAAGGCGATCGCCCTTACACTTCCCGTTACATAGGAAGTTTAGTATCCGACATTCACCGGAACATGATCAAAGGCGGTATTTATATTTATCCTACCAGTTCCAAATCGCCTAACGGAAAATTGCGTTTGTTGTACGAATGCAACCCAATGGCATTCATAGCCGAACAAGCCGGCGGCAAAGCCTCCAACGGTTTTGGTCGCATCATGGAAATCCAGCCTACCGAATTGCACCAACGTGTACCGTTCTTTTGCGGCAGCCATAATATGGTAGAAAAAGCGGAGGAGTTTATGGCGAAGTATGTTTAAGTGACTGAGTGGCTGACTGAGTACAAAAAGAGAAGCCTGAACTAATGATTCAGGCTTCTCTTTTTGTATTTGGTAAGTTGTTACTTATTCATATGCGTCATTTCGTAAACAAACGTATCCGAATCCACGTTCATCACCAAAAGTGACAATGCTTTGTCCACAATATAAGGTACATTTCCCGGTGTGAATCCTAAAGCTAAAGCAAACTTGGTTAAGATTTCTTTTTGTTTTGGACCGAGGATGTGATCTGCATATACCATACGGGACAAATCATACAAACGCTCTAAACGTTGTACGTGTAAATACGGCGGATTGATTGGGTATTTTAGCGGATTTTCCAGAATTTCTTCATATTCTGCCGGTGATATTTCCAAACGAACAGCCAATTTATCTAAGAACTCTTTTTCCTCTTTGCTCAAATCGCCGTCGGCAGTAGCCACACGAACGATAGCGGAAAAATGACCCTTATTTCTGCTTTTAAACTCGCTGTCAAATAAATCTGAAATAGACATAATGGTATAGGTTTTAATACGGCAAATATAATCCAATTTCCTGTTTTAGAAAACCAATTCAACAAATGTTTTTTATCGATTTTTGGATTTATTTTGAAACGACAATTAAAATTAATCGTAAGTTTACCTCACTAACAACCTATAACTACCATGTCAGATTTCTGGATATATTTTAATATCGGATTACAACATGTGCTCGACATTAAAGCTTACGACCATGTATTATTTCTTTTGGCGCTTACCGTTCCTTATGAATTCAAATCATGGAAACGCATTTTAATCTTAGTATCACTTTTTACGTTAGGCCATACCGTAGCACTTTTTCTATCGGTTTTCAACATCCTAAGCATCAAAGCGGAAGTTGTTGAATTCCTCATCCCGATTACCATTTTAGTCACAGCTTTATACAATATCATCCCTCTGGGGAAATCGGCTAAAAAAGACAGCACTACCGTAACCGGTATTATAACTGTTTTCTTCGGAATCATACACGGTTTGGGCTTTTCCAACTACTTCAACAGCATTTTAATCGGCAAACCTACTGATAAACTAGCACCGCTTTTTGAATTCGCCTTAGGGATAGAAGTTGCCCAAATCATTGTAGTAGTCGCCGCTTTATTGCTGGCCTATGTGGTGCAAACCCTGCTCAAGTTCTCCAAACGCGACTGGATTTTGATAATCTCCGCTTTTATTGCCGGCGTGGTGATTCCCATGATTATGCAAAGTGAAATTTGGGTTAAATAAATTGTTTTGGAGCTAAAGGTTTGGGTATATTTGCTATCCATTTTCCCGCTAACTGTTCCAATCTTTTCAAATGGTTCCCATTTAAAAAGGATTTCCACGTTTATCGGGGCTACAAGTGAAACCATTTGAACTTCTGGAAATGAAAGAAAAGAAACAACAAAAATACGATATCGCTTACCTCCGAATTGCCGCCGAATGGAGTAAACTATCCTACTGCAAACGCAAGCAAGTTGGTGCGATTATTGTTCGCGACCGCATGATCATTTCCGACGGCTACAACGGAACGCCTTCCGGCTTTGAAAACTGCTGTGAAGACGACGAAGGTTTAACCAAATGGTACGTCTTACACGCCGAGGCCAATGCCATTTCCAAAGTAGCCCGTTCTACCCAAAGTTGTGAAAACGCAACCCTTTACATCACGCTTTCTCCTTGTAAAGAATGCAGCAAACTAATCCACCAATCGGGCATCAAACGCGTGGTATATCACAATGGTTACCGCGACGAATCGGGTTTGGATTTCTTGAGAAAAGCCGGTGTGGAAGTCACCAAAATTGACGATTTGGATTAACCAACTGTACAATCTCTTTCGCTCATGAAATCAAAGGAAAAATACTTACCGCTTTTATTATTCTCTTGCGTTGCTTTAGGCATCGTAATTGGCGGTATGCTTAATTTTCCGGAACGCTCATTATCCAAAGCCAACGCTCGAAAAGCCAAAATAGACAAACTAATCGACTTTATAGACGATGAATATGTAGACCATGTGAATTCGGATTCCATAGTCGACTTAACCGTAAACAGCATTTTGGCCAATCTCGATCCGCATTCGGTTTACATTCCACCCAGCGAGCAATCTAGCGAAGTCGAACTCATGCGCGGCGATTTCGTAGGCATCGGCGTAAACTTTTACATGTACAAAGACACTGTAACGGTTGTTCGTCCGCTGGAAAACGGTCCGGCTGAAAAGGCAGGAATACTCGCAGGAGACCGCATTTTGTATGCCGATAAATCGAAACTCTTCGGTAGAAAATTACCCACCGATAGCTTGTTCAACAAACTTAAAGGCGAAGAAGGTTCAACCGTTTTGCTTACGGTTTACCGAAAAAACACCGGGAAGAAACTCAAAATTCCTGTGGTTCGCGACGTGGTGCCTATTAAGAGTGTTGACACCTATTTAAAACTGAACAAAAACACGGGTTACATCAAAATCAATCGCTTCGCCGAAAATACTTATACCGAATTCCGTGAAGGCTTAGAGAAACTCAAAAGACAAGGCATCAACACTTTGGTTATCGATTTGCGCGACAACGGTGGCGGTTATTTGGAAAAAGCCGTGGAAATTGCCGACGAGTTGTTGAAAGACCAAGAACTTATCGTCTTTACCAAAAACAAAAAAGGCACCATAAAAAAAACCTTCGCTACCACAGAAGGCAATTTTGAGACCGGAAGAGTATTTGTATTAATTGATGAAAATTCGGCTTCCGCCAGTGAAATTTTGGCCGGCGCGATACAAGATAATGATCGCGGTACCATAGTAGGTCGACGTTCCTTCGGGAAAGGTTTGGTGCAACGCGAAATGGATTTTGATGACGGCTCAGCAGTTAGACTAACTACTTCTCGCTATTACACGCCAAGCGGTCGTTCCATTCAAAAGCCTTATACCAAAGGCAACAGCGAGGCTTATATACACGATTTTGAAAAGCGCTTTGAAAGTGGCGAATTGTATGCCAAGGATAAAATTAAAGTCGCAGATTCCTTAAAATTCAAAACCAAAAAAGGCCGCATTGTTTACGGCGGCGGCGGTATCGTGCCGGATATTTTTGTGCCGTTAGAAGGCAAAAAAGGCGAAGAAAATGTTGGTTACGTGTTGAACTCAGGTTTGGTAGGGCATTTTGTTTTTGAGCAACTTGACCAAAACCGAAAAGCGTATGAAGGTTTAGATGTCAAATCCTTTTTAAGCCAATTGTATTCCGACAAAACCATAGTAGCTAAGTTCCAAAAATACTTAGCCGAATCAGGTTTGGAAATAAGTATTTCGAATAATGAGGCTTTGGTAAAAAAATACGTTTCGGCAGAATTCGCCCGTCAGCTGTTTGGTGAAGATCAGTATTACCAAATCTTACTCAAAGACGATGCGATGTTGAAAGCGATTCTGAAATAGTTATTTGCGAATGCTGTCGTGTACTTGCACGTGAACCCCGTTATTCCAGAGTGTTAAAATATCGGTCGCTACGGCAGCGCCACTTCCGGCGGCTATGGCTAACTGACTTCTCCAACCGGCCAAGGTTCCAGTTACGTAGATGCCTTCGGTAACTTTGTGATCGGTATTTTTGAGTTGGATTCTGTTTTTTTCAGCAATAACTTTTTGATGCGGTATCACGAAAGCTTCCAGACCTTCTATCGTAAACGGATTTGCGGCACCGATACCAATAACTACCATTTTGGCAACATAAGTATTTTTGTTGGTGATTACGGAAAAGTTGCCGACTTCACCTTCAATCTTCATTACTTTTTCGCCTGAGATTTGATTGATATGTGGATACAATTGTTGCAAATGCGTGATGCTTTCGGTCAGTAAATCCGAACCCAATTTTCCGGCCGGTATTCCGTAAGCATTATTGAATAAAGCGTCTTGCAAAGAAGAAGCTTTTTGGTGTGGGATGATGCCTATCTTTTTATCGACTGCAAAAGGTTTGTGTTGGGCCGAACCCAAAAGTAAGGCACAAGACATACCCGAAACACCGCCGCCAATTATTAAAACATCATACATAGGAAGGTTAGTTTTTTAGCTTTTCTTCTATTTTCTTCGACATCCTGAAAATCAAAAGAATCAACATGGCACACAAGGCCGAGGCTATTCCGATTAGGGCAACCAAACTATCACCTTCAAACAAATTACTGAAGTTCAACATGGTAACATTGAAAGCAATCAGAGCAAAAGCAACAACAATTAATAGGGTAGTAAAAATTTTCATGGGTTGAATTTATAGCGCAAAAATACTAATTTTTAAAATCAGACAAATAGTCCTTTAACATTAGCCGCAAATAATTTAACAGCTATAGCCAATAAAACTACGCCAAATACTTTTCGAATAATGCTTAAGCCGTTTTTGCTGAGTCGTTTTTCAATTTTTGAAGACGATTTCAACACGACATAGACTAAAATAATATTCAGCAATATGGCAATAATGATGTTGATGGATTGGAACTCGGCACGCAAAGAAAGTAAAGTGGTCATTGTTCCGGCACCTGCAATTAACGGGAAAGCAATCGGAACTATAGAAGCGGAATTGGCCTCTTCATCACGGTACAATCGAATGCCTAAAATCATTTCCAAAGCCAAAAAGAAAAGCACAAAAGAACCGGCCACTGCAAAAGAATTGACATCGATACCAATCAATTTTAAAATTTCCTCCCCAACAAAAAGAAAGGCAATCATAATACCGGCTGACACTAGCGAAGCTTTCTCAGATTGAATATGGCCGAATCGAGCTCTCAAATCGATGATAACCGGTATACTGCCCACAATATCAATCACAGCAAACAAAACCATAGTAGCTGTAGCAATTTCTCTGAAGTCTAAATTCATTGGTGCTTTTTTTTGCAAAATTAGGTTTTTAATACGTCATGCGAGGCAATTTCATTTGTACTTTTGCACTTTAAAATTTGATTATGTTTCAATTAGGCAAAACCATAGTATCGGAAGATATACTCGAAAAAGATTTTGTGTGCAACCTTTCGGCCTGTCACGGCGCTTGTTGTGTGGATGGCGATGCCGGTGCGCCATTGAGTGAAGCCGAAACCAAAATCTTGGAGGAAATTTACCCGAAAGTCAAACCTTTTTTACGCAAAGAAGGTATTGAAGCCATAGAAAAACTGGGTACTTGGGTAGTTGGCACCGATCAGGATTTAGAAACACCGCTAATTGACAACAAAGATTGCGCTTATGTAATTTTTGATGGGAAAACAGCGCTTTGCGGTATTGAGCAAGCGTATAATCAAGGCATCGTTGATTGGAAAAAACCGGTTTCTTGTCATTTGTATCCGATTCGTGTGAAAGATTTCAGTGAATTCGCCGCTGTTAATTACGACCGTTGGGACATTTGCAATGACGCTTGTACATTGGGAAAAGAATTGCAAGTTCCTGTCTATAAATTTGTCAAAGAAGCTTTGATTCGAAAATTCGGTCAAGATTGGTACACCGAATTGGAAAAAGTAGCGGAAGATTTGAAGAACGAAAAATAAAAAAAGCCTGAATCAATGATTCAGGCTTTTTTGTGGAGAAGATGGGGCTCGAACCCACGACCTCTTGACTGCCAGTCAAGCACTCTAGCCAACTGAGCTACATCCCCGTTTTTGAGACGACAAATATATAATTTTCTGCCAACAAAAAACAACTTCAAAGACATCTTTTTTTGAGATTTGTTGTAAATTTACCTTAAATATTCATTTATGTCTGCCGAAAATACCAACGGGTATATCCAAACCCAAATTGAAAACAAAATTGCCTTTCTTACCTTTAGTCATCCGGCCAGTAATTCATTCCCGAGTGATTTGTTAGAAAAACTAACTCAAGAACTTCAGGCATTAAGCAACAATACTGAAGTCAATGTAATTGTGCTGCAAAGCAAAGGCAAAACCTTTTGTGCAGGCGCTTCATTTGACGAATTACTCTCGATAAGCAACCTTGAAGAAGGAAAAAAATTCTTCTCAGGCTTTGCCAATGTCATCAATGCGATGCGCAACTGTTCTAAAATCATCCTCGGAAAAATACAAGGAAAAGCCGTTGGCGGTGGCGTTGGATTGGCAGCTGCTTGTGATTTTGCTTATGCTTACCAAGATGCTTCAATTAAATTATCCGAAATCTCCATTGGGATTGGTCCGTTTGTGATTGAACCTGCTGTATCTCGAAAAATCGGCAAGAATGCCATGTCGTTATTAGCGCTTCAACCTAACCACTGGCAAACGGCTGATTGGGCTGTGGGAAAAGGACTTTACGCAGATGTTTTCGACAGCTACGACGAGTTGACCGAAGCGACAGTTGCCATGGCCAAAAAATTGGCTTCTTATCATCCGGATGCGCTAGCTGAAATGAAGAAGGTATTTTGGGTAGGTACCGAAAATTGGGATAGCCTATTGTATGAACGCGCCGGTATCTCGGGCACCCTAGTGCTTTCGGATTTTACCAAAAAAGCGCTTAACGAATTAAAAAAGTAAATCATGTTATTCCTAATTTCTCTTTTACAGCAAACCAATATTGATGAAAAAATCAAAAACGCTCCCGACAATGGCTACATGATAGGCGTTTGGATTGGTTATATTTTGCCTTTCGTTGTATTTACAGGATTGGCTTGGCTGCTGTATCGCAAAGCAAAAAAAAGACAAGACGAGCTGTAGTTATATTTACTAAATTTGCGGCATTAAAACTTTTTTCATGAGCAACATCCGAATTACCAAACAATTCTCTTTCGAAACCGGTCATGCACTTTATGGCTACGACGGCAAATGCAAGAATGTGCACGGACACAGCTATAAGTTATCGGTAACAGTAATTGGTCAACCTATAACCGACACTTCGAATGTGAAGTTTGGAATGGTCATCGACTTTTCGGATTTGAAAAAAATTGTGAAAGAAGAAATCGTTGATGTATTTGATCATGCGACGGTTTTCAATCAAAATACGCCTCATATAGAATTGGCCAACGAACTCAAAGAACGTGGTCATCATGTGATTTTGGTAGATTACCAACCTACCAGCGAAAATATGGTTACCGATTTTGCACAAAAAATAAAAAATCGTTTACCGAAAAACATCGCCTTACATTCTTTAAAACTCCAAGAAACCGATACTTCCTTTGCCGAATGGTACGCTTCAGACAACTAATTTGTCACACTGAGCTTGTCGAAGTGCTTTCATAACCCTTTTGATATGACCATCACACCCAACAAAAAAATCTATTTTGCCTCCGACCAACATTTTGGCGCTCCGACTCCTGAAGCTAGTTCTCCTCGTGAACAAAAATTTGTAGCGTGGTTGGACGAAATAAAGCAAGATGCTGAAGCGATTTTCTTGCTAGGTGATTTGTTTGATTTTTGGTTCGAATATAAAACCGTGGTTCCGAAAGGATTTGTACGTGTTTTGGGCAAATTAGCTGAAATTCGCGACAGTGGCATTCCGATTTACTTTTTTGTAGGCAATCACGATTTGTGGATGCATGATTATTTCGAAAAAGAACTGAACATTCCGGTGTATCGCGACAATCAAGAGTATGAATTCAACGGTAAAACGTTTTTAATCGGTCACGGTGATGGTAAAGGTCCAGGCGACAAAGGTTACAAACGCATGAAAAAAGTCTTTACCCATCCGTTTTCCAAGTGGCTCTACCGTTGGTTGCATCCGGATATCGGTATGCGATTGGCCCAGTATTTATCGGTTAAAAACAAACTGATTTCGGGGGAAGCCGATGTGAAATTTTTAGGCGAAGAAAACGAATGGTTGATTCAATACTGCAAGCGAAAACTGCAAACCAAACAATACAATTACTTGGTTTTTGGTCATCGTCATTTGCCGATGGTGATTTCTGTAGGTGAAAATGCCGAATACGTAAACTTAGGCGATTGGATTGGCTATTTTACTTACGGTGTTTTTGACGGTGAGACTTTTGAGTTGAAGCAATACTAAACTACCGTAAATCCTTCAACCGCAACTGTACCGAAACCTTTCCGTTGAATTCATTTTCGTCTATGCAATACACGGCCTCAAAAGGTTGCTGGTTTTTAACCAAATCCAATTTTTTACCCAATCCAAAACCAATAGCGCCAAATCCGGGTGAATTATTTTGCTTGACGTAGCCTTTTAAATGATCTTCATCGGCACCAATCCCTTTTGCATAACCCGAATCTTTTAAATCTTTGGTCATAAAAACCGGCGTCATGTTTTGCGGCCCGAAAGGTTCAAATTGATTTAGAATTCTAATCAATTTCTCGTTGATATCCGTCAAATTAATTTCGGCATCCACTGAAATTTCAGGGGTTAGCAAATCCGGATGAATCGTTTCTTGCACGGTTCTTTCAAAGGCTTCTTTGAACGCTAAATAATTTTCTTCTTTCAAGGTCATTCCCGCTGCATACATGTGTCCGCCAAACTGTTCCAAGTGTTCGGCGCAGGCTTCCAAAGCATTATAAATGTCAAAATCTTTGACCGAACGGGCTGATGCTGCCAATTTATCGCCACTTTTAGTAAACACTATGGTCGGACGGTAATAAGTTTCTGTCAAACGTGAAGCTACAATGCCGATAACGCCTTTGTGCCAGTTTTCTTGGTAAACGACTGTGGTAAATTTTTGGGTTTCGTGATTTGCAGTGATTTGCGACAAGGCTTCAGTTGTAATTTGTTTATCCAAATCTTTTCGATCACTGTTGTGTTGCTCAATTTCGGAGGCGAAAATTTCCGCTTGTTCTAAATCGTATTCTGTAAGCAAAGCAACGGCTTCGTTCCCGTGTTTGATTCTACCTGCGGCGTTAATGCGCGGTGCAATAATAAAAACCACATCGGTTATGGTGAGTGTTTTCTTTTTGACATTCTGAACCAAAGCCTTGATGCCCAGTCGCGGGTTATTATTGATGACTTCTAATCCAAACTTAGCCAAAACCCTGTTTTCTCCGGTCATCGGAACGATATCGGCGGCGATTGCTGTAGCTACTAAATCCAAATAAGGCACTAAATCTTCAATGGTTTGGTTTCTGTTTTGTGTCAAGGCTTGAATTAGTTTAAACCCAACGCCGCAACCGCACAATTCATCATAAGGATAATGGCAGTCGTCTCTTTTCGGGTCTAAAACAGCCACGGCTTCCGGTAAAGTTTCACCCGGACGGTGATGATCACAAATGATAAAATCGATGTTTTTTTCTTTGGCATAAAGCACATGGTCAATCGATTTTATTCCACAATCCAAGGCAATAATCAAAGTAAAACCATTGTCGTCTGCAAAATCAATCCCTTGATAAGAAACGCCGTAACCTTCGTTGTATCGATCCGGAATATAAGTAGCCACATTGGGATAAAAACTTTTCAGATAACTCGACACCAAAGAAACCGCTGTAGTGCCGTCTACATCGTAATCGCCAAAGACCAAAATATTTTCATTATTCGCTATGGCTTGCTCCACACGAACTACTGCTTTGTCCATATCTTTCATCAAATACGGATCGTGCAAATCAGCCAAACTCGGACGGAAAAATTGACGAGCAGCTTCATACGTTTCAATACCTCGCTCTACCAAAAGCATCGCAATCAGCTCGGCTACTTTGAGTTCGGCTGCTAAAGCTTTGACTTTTTCCGGTGACGGTTTGGTTTTGAGTGTCCAGCGCATGATGAATTTCGAATTACAAAATTGTATTCAACAAAAATAGCAAAAGCAACGGCAGGTTTATGGTAGTTTTAGTGTATTTATTCGTTACTTTTGAACTACAAATTACAAAGAAAATGCAAATTCAAGGTCAAATAGTCGATATCGAAAACCGTCGGATTTATTCGGGTGAAGTTACAGTTGAAAACGGAAAAATTGTCTCCGTTATTGAAAAACAACACAATAACAAAAACTATATACTTCCGGGTTTTATCGACGCGCACATTCATATCGAAAGCTCGATGTTGGTGCCTTCCGAATTTGCTAAAATTGCGGTGTTGCATGGCACCGTCGGAACAATATCCGATCCGCATGAAATTGCCAATGTATTGGGAAAAGACGGTGTATATTATATGATTGAAAACGGCAAAAAAGTCCCGTTGAAATTTCATTTTGGGGCGCCTTCGTGCGTTCCGGCTACCTTTTTTGAAACTGCCGGAGCCGTAATCGATTCTGTGCAAATTAAGGAACTGATGGCGCATCCCGACATTTATTATTTGGCCGAAATGATGAACTATCCCGGTGTGTTGTTTGACGATGAAGAAGTTTTAAAAAAAATAGCTTGGGCGAAACATTTCAACAAACCGGTTGACGGTCATGCCCCGGGCTTACGAGGTGAAGCCGTTCAGAAATACATCTCCGCCGGAATCACAACCGATCACGAGTGCTTTACCTATGACGAAGCCGCTGAAAAATTAGCCTTAGGGATGAAAGTAATCATACGCGAAGGTAGCGCAGCCAAAAATTTTGAAGCGTTAATCGATTTGTTGCCCGAGCACTACGAAAACCTCATGTTTTGTTCCGATGACAAACATCCGGACGATTTGATTGTAGGTCACATCAACCAATTGTGTGCCCGAGCGGTCGCCAAAGGTTTTGACCTTTTCAAAATTCTGCAAATGGCTTGTGTCAATCCGGTGAAACATTACAACATGACTATAGGTTTATTGCAACCGAACGATGCCGCCGATTTTATCGTAGTGGAAGACTTGACGCATTTTAAAGTGTTGCAAACTTACATCAACGGCGCATTGGTAGCCGAAAACGGTCAGTCGTTTGTCCCGCATGTTGCCTTTGAAAAACCCAATAATTTCAACACTTCACCTAAAGTGTTAGCCGATTTTCAAGTGGCGAGTTCGGCCAAAACCATACGCGTTATCGAGGCTTTGGAAGGACAATTAATTACCAATGAAATTCATTGTTCACCTAAAATTCAGGATGGCAATTTGGTTTCCGATATAGAGCATGATGTGTTGAAAATGGCGGTAGTCAATCGGTATGAAAATGCCCCGGTGGCCTTAGCTTTTATCAAAAACTTTGGTTTGAAAAAAGGAGCGATTGCCAGTTCGGTGGCGCACGATTGTCACAATATAGTCGTGGTTGGCACTTCGGATGAAGATATTTTGACTGCGGTGAATTTACTTATTGCCAACACCGGCGGTATTTGTGCGGTGAATGGTGCCGAACAAAAATCGTTAGCCTTACCTGTAGCAGGTATAATGAGCGACCAAAACGGTTGGGAAGCTGGGCGTTTGTACCAGGAAATCGATGCGATGGCCAAAGAGCTGGGTAGTAATTTAAAAGCGCCTTTTATGACGTTGTCTTTTATGGCTTTATTGGTGATCCCTGATTTGAAATTGTCGGACAAAGGATTATTTAGCGGAAAACAATTTGCGTTTACGGATTTAGAGGTAGCGTAAGGAAATAGCGCATTAGGGGTTGCAACAAGCTACCCCCGATACTTCGGGGTAGCGCGGAAACCCGGCCGCAGGCAACGCCCCAATATTACTCTTGGTTTTTCTTGCTTTCTTTGGTTTCGATTTTCCCGCCAACTACTGCGACGATTTCTCCTTTTGGCGGTTTGGCTTCAAAATGTTGCAACACCTCGGCAGCTGTACCACGGATGGTTTCTTCGTGAAGTTTCGACAATTCTCGGGAAACCGACACCGGTCGGTCGGCGCCAAAATACTGCACAAATTCGCCTAACGTTTTCACTAATTTGTGAGGCGACACATAAAAAATCATGGTTCTGGTTTCTTCAGCCAAAGCTAAAAACCGGGTTTGTCTTCCTTTTTTTTCGGGCAAAAAACCTTCAAAAACAAAACGATCGTTGGGCAAACCACTATTCACCAAAGCCGGCACAAAAGCCGTAGCTCCCGGCAGACATTCCACCTCGATATTATTTTCTACACAAGCTCGGGTGAGTAAAAATCCAGGGTCGGAAATGGCCGGCGTTCCCGCGTCACTGATTAAGGCTATGTTTTCTCCTGCTTGCAAACGCTTGATAATATTTTCCACCGTTTTATGCTCGTTGTGCATGTGGTGGCTGTGCATGTGTGTAGCAATGTCGAAATGTTTCAACAATTTGCCGCTGGTTCGCGTGTCTTCGGCCAAGATCAAATCGACTTCTTTCAAAACGCTGATGGCTCTGAAAGTCATGTCTTCCAAATTACCAATGGGTGTGGGAACAAGGTAAAGTTTGCCCATTTAGCTGAATTTTCGCTCCACAACAGTCATAAAACGCTCCATATAATCTTCTTTGCCTACCCAATAATTATAGTCGGGTATCACCATCTCGTTCAAGAAAGTTTTGGCTTCTTCCAGGGTATCAAAGGTGTTCAATTGCGAGATTACGCGGTTGAAATCTTCGTTACTTTCTCCAAACAAATGGTTTACAAAAGCGATGCGATCGTTTAGGCCGATTTCAATAGTTTTTGCAAAAGCACTGTTTAAAGAAGCTGCCGGTTTGGATTGCTCGATTTCAGGTTCCGGAGCGATTTCTTCTTTAGTTTCCGTTGGAAAAAGGGAGACTTCATTCGGCTTTACAAAAACCGGATCTACGTAATTTTCGCCTAATAAATCTTCTAAAGCTATGTGTTTGGTATCGGGTTTTAGTTCGGATGCCGTCTCTGCTGCAGGCGCTTCTTCTTCAGCTTCTTCTTCGGCCAATTCAAATATCGGCGTAAAAAGCGGTGCTTCGGTAGGGGTTGGTTCTGCTGCAACTTCCGGCGCAATTTCTGCAACTTCTTCCTCAACTTCTTCCTCAACAACCGTTTCAACTTCAGTTTCCGCTTCAATTACTACCGGTTCTTCTTGGGCATCTTCGGCTGCAAGAGTTTCGGCCTCAACTTCAGGTGCTTCGGTTTCAACCACTAGTTCCGCTTTCACTTCAGTGACAACAACTTGCGGCGTTTCCGCTTCAAAAGCAGATTCTAATTTTTCTTCCAATTCGGTGGCATCAACCTCCGATTTCAGGACTTCGTAATTGTCCTGGTAAAATTTTAAAACCGATAATGTTTCGTATAATTTTTGGGTTTCTTTATACAATTGATCCACATCCGATTTGTTTTTGAGTTTCAAAATTCGGTGGGCAATGCTGATTAATTCGGCTTCTACTCTTTTTTTCATGATGGTTTGTAATTATAGGGAATACGCTGGTCTGTTTTTTAAATTCACTTCCGAAGCATTTATTTACCCTCGGGAAGCGGGAACCATAATTAAAATTTTTCTACATTTGAATCGACGTAAAAATAGCAATTATTCAAGTCGATTGGTTTTCGTTACAAAGTAATAAAAACTATTCATTTTTAGCGCAAGAAAAATACAAAATGTTTCTCGAAAATACAGTAAATCATAAAGAACAATTTGGGTGGATTGAAGTCATTTGCGGCTCCATGTTCTCGGGTAAAACCGAAGAATTGATACGCCGCTTGAAACGCGCTCAGTTTGCCAAGCAAAAAGTGGAAATTTTCAAACCTTCCATTGATACGCGCTACGATGAAGAAATGGTAGTTTCACACAACAAAAACGAAATTCGCTCGACTCCGGTACCTGCCGCGGCCAACATCCGTATTTTGGCGCAAGGCTGTGATGTAGTCGGGATAGACGAAGCCCAATTTTTTGACGACGAGATTATTGCCGTTTGCAACGATTTGGCCAATTCGGGCATTCGCGTTATTGTGGCCGGATTAGACATGGATTTTAAAGGCAATCCGTTTGGTCCAATGCCGGCGTTAATGGCTACGGCTGAATACGTTACTAAAGTACATGCGGTTTGCACCCGAACCGGAAATTTAGCCCATTACAGTTTCCGAAAAACCGACAGCGATAAGTTGGTTTTGTTAGGCGAAACCGAAGAATACGAACCTTTGAGTCGCGCTGCCTATTTTAAAGCGATGCGCGAAAACATGGAAGTTAAAGATCCTGAACATTTGTCTTCAGAAGACCCGAGCGTAGCGAACTGAGGCAGTAATAAATCCCAACACCTTGACACTAACCTTACGAAATATCATTCCCATCCTCAAAGCCCATTGGGTTGGTGAAAATGATGTAGCGGTAATCGACGCTATTTCCATCGACAGTCGCTCTTTACAAAACGGCGAAAACACTATGTTTTTTGCCATTTCCGGACCCAACAATGACGGACATACTTATATTAACGAACTGATTGATAAAGGTGTTCGCCATTTTGTAGTGACACACATTCCGGAAACAGCTAGCGGCAAAGCCAACTTTTTAGTGGTGGAAAATACTTTGGATGCGTTGCAGAAATTTGCCGCTTACTACCGAAGTCTATTCGATTTCCCAATTATCGGGATTACCGGAAGCAACGGAAAAACCATCATTAAAGAATGGTTGAACTTTTTGCTGAGTCCGGATTACAACATTATCCGAAGTCCGAAAAGTTACAATTCGCAAGTTGGCGTACCATTATCCATTCTAGGCATCAAAGAAAAACACAACCTCGGGATATTCGAGGCGGGTATTTCGACGATGCACGAGATGGAAAAACTACAGAAAATCATTCGGCCGACCATTGGTATATTATCCAATATCGGTTCGGCGCACGATGAAGGTTTTTCGAGCGTGGCTGATAAAATCAAAGAAAAATTAAAGCTGTTTACTTCGGTGAATGTGCTGATTTTAAATAAAAACAAAACCATACAGGCCTTTGTTAATCCGAAAATCAAAACCTTTAGTTGGTGTTCCGACAACAAAAGTGCTGACGTTTATATTACCAAGAAAAATTTAGGCGATTTAACCGAATTGCAAGTCACTTACAAAGAAGATACGTTCCCGATTCTGATTCCGTTTCAGGACCAAGCTTCTATTGAAAACGCTATTCATTGTATGATGGTGATGTTGTATTTCGGCTACAATCCAAAAGTGATTCAAACCCGAATGGCACAATTGTATCCAGTGGAAATGCGCTTAAAAGTGAAAAACGGGATGTACAATTGTACACTTATCGACGACAGTTACAGTTCCGATTTCCAATCGTTGAAAATTGCCCTCGACTTTTTAGAACACCAAAAGCAACACAAAAAGAAAACCATCATACTTTCGGATATTTTCCAAAGCGGATTGAATAACGACGAGTTGTACTCTCAAGTTTCGCAATTGATTATTTCCAACAAAATCAACCGCGTTATTGGCATAGGCGAAACCATTTCGCAGTACAAAAA
>JBIIXM010000128.1:0-4933 GCA_044338435.1 Flavobacterium sp.
TAAATTGTGGCGCCAACTGGTTTTCATGCTATAAAAATACGAAAAGTTCAACTACTACTGTCCTAGCCCGGATTGTAGTGGAAAGCTTTTTGCGGCAACGACTTTTATTTTAAAGGGTTTCAAAGCGACCAACGGAAGCTCTTGAAACCCTTATAAAATGATGTTGTTGACGGAAAAACTTGGAATGAAAAGCCGGAAAAGCTACAAATTATCGATTTCGTTTTGTACAGTTTCCCAGTCTTCGAGCAATTGATCGAGTTCGGCTTTCTTCTTGTTGTAAGCCACAAAAAAGTTCGCGTTTTCGATGTGCTTGTCGTAATTCGAAGCCAATTCCTTATCGTCATTTTGGATATCGATTTCGAGTTGCTTGATTTGACTCTCGATTTTGCTTAGGCGATTTTGCAGCGATTTGCTCTTTTTTTGGTCTTCGTATGATAGATTTTTAGCTGTTGTTTTGGTTTCGACTACAACGTCTTTCTTTTCAATTTCGCGCATGTTGCTGGCGTTGCGTTGCTCGAGGAAGAAGTTGATATCGCCCAAATATTCCCTGATTTTTTGGTCTTTGAATTCGTATACGATATTAGACATGCCTTGGAGAAAATCCCTGTCGTGCGACACCAACAACAGCGTGCCTTCGTATTTTTGAAGCGCGGCTTTGAGGACATTTTTCGATTTGATATCTAAGTGGTTCGTCGGTTCGTCCATCACCAAAACGTTGATGGGTTGCAACAGCAATTTACACAAGGCCAAACGGTTACGCTCGCCTCCTGACAATACTTTTACTTTTTTATCTACATCGTCGCCACGGAACAAAAAGGAGCCTAACATATCACGGACTTTAGCGCGATTACCGTCGGTTGCTGCGTTGGTCATGGTTTCGAGCAAAGTAATTTCACCGTCGAGGTATTCCGCTTGGTTTTGGGCGAAATAACCCAATTGCACGTTGTGACCTAATTTGATGCTGCCTTCATATTGGAACTCGTTCACTATAGCCTTAACGAAAGTAGATTTTCCTTGACCATTTTGACCGACAAAGGCAATTTTGCTGCCGCGTTCTACCAAAAGTGAAATGTCTTTGAGGATGACTTTATCGCCGTAAGCTTTGGTTACGTGTTCTGCTTCGATGACAACTCTTCCGGGTGTTTGCGAAACCGGGAACGAAATATTCATGACTGAATTGTCGTCTTCATCTACCTCGATGCGCTCGACTTTATCTAATTTCTTGATTAAAGATTGCGCCATAGACGATTTGGTGGCGCTGTATCGGAAGCGTTCGATTAGCTTTTGGGTTTCTTCTATTTTTTTGGCTTGGTTTTTTTGGGTAGCCAATTGTTTTTCGCGAATTTCTTCACGTAAAACCAAATACTGCGTATACGGCTTATTAAAATCGTAGGCTTTTCCTAAGGAAATTTCTATGGTACGGTTGGTGACGTTGTCGAGGAACATTTTATCGTGCGATACTATCACGACAACGCCGGGAAAGTTTCTTAAAAAACCTTCAAGCCAAATGATACTTTCGATATCTAAGTGGTTGGTTGGCTCATCCAGCAATAAAATATCATTGGATTGCAAAAGGAGTTTGGCCAATTCAATACGCATGCGCCATCCGCCGGAGAACGTATCGGTTTGATTGTTGAAATCTTCACGTTTGAATCCGAGTCCCAACAAAATCTTTTCGGTATCGCCTACGTAATTGTAGCCGCCCAGAATTTCATAATGGTGAGTTATGTCGCTTAATTGCTCTATCAACTCGGAATAGCTTTGACTTTCGTAATCGGTACGAGTTACGAGTTGGTGATTGATTTCGTCTATTTTGAGTTCGGCTCTTTTGATTTCTTCGAAAGCTTGGTAAGCTTCTTCGAGTACGGTTCGGCCTTTGACGAAGTCGATGTCTTGACGAAGAAAACCGATTTTCACTTCTTTTTCGGTTGCAATCTGACCGGAATCCGGTTTGAAGTCGCCTGCTAAAATTTTGAGCATGGTCGATTTTCCTGCGCCGTTTTTCCCAACCAATCCTACTCGGTCACCCGCTCCTAAACGAAAGGTTACTTCTTCAAAAAGGTAGGTTCCGCCGAAAGAAACCGATAAATTGTGTATGTTTAACATAATGAATTGTTACAAAAGTTACAGCCAAAAGATTTCTAAAAAGTACCTTTGTAGCCGAAAAGCCATTGGGCTGAAATTTTCAAAATAAAAATTTTTGCAAATGTTAAAAAAAGGATCCAAACTAAATAGCATTTTAACAGGAACTTGTCCGAAATGCCAAGAAGAAAATATGTACGTTGACCCAAATCCGTACCATCTTAAAAACATCTATGAGATGCATGAAGAATGCAGTCACTGCGGGTTGCATTATCAGATTGAACCATCGTTTTTTTACGGCGCGATGTATGTGAGTTATGCTTTGACTGTGGCTATTGGTGTTGCGGCTTTTATTATTGCTAAAGTTTTTATCGGGTTAGATTTGATAGCGTCGTTTGCGGCTATCATTATTGCGCTTTTACTGTTGATGCCAATTACTGCGCGTTTGGCGCGTAACATCTACATTAATATTTTTGTCCACTACGACAAAGAAGCGGCTAAAAAGAAGTAATATACCTTTGGATATCAATACTTTTGTCTAACGGCTTTTGGTTTTCGATATAGTTGAATAAATCCGAAGCCATCGCCGGAGCTAACATCACACCTCTCGTTCCCAAACCATTGAGAATATGCATATTTTTATGTGACGGATGAGTTCCTAATAAAGGTCTTCTGTCGTTAACCGTTGGACGAACTCCGGCGAAATGCGATACGATTTCGAATTCGCATTGGAGAATTTCCCGGATACGCTCGACCAATTGTGTTTTACCTTCTTCGGTAGGCAAATCTGTTTTATCTTCCCAATTGTAGGTTGCGCCGACTTTAAACAAATTATCTCCCAAAGGTAAAATAAAGATGCTGGTGTTGATGATGACATCCAAATTTAAATCGGGTGCTTTGATAATGAATAATTCTCCTTTAGTACCATCCAGTGGTAAGTTTTTGAAGTACGGATTAGCGTGCATGCCGAAGCCTTCTGCGAAGACAATATGTTTGGCTTGAAAGTTCTCATACGTGAGCATCTCATCAGTCATTTGAAGCTTCTCGTATCGGAAAGCATCCGGCACTAAAATATCTATTGCTTTTAGGTAGGCTTGATAAGTATTTAAAAAGACATCGGTTTCTAAGTAACCCGTATGCAATACTTCGCCATAACCGAAAGCGGAATCTATGGCATTGAATTTTTTATGGACTATGGTTGTGGAAAGAAAAGGAGATAAAGAAGGTTTATCGGAAGCGGCAAACCAATTGTTTTGTTCTTCGATGGAGAAGAACTTGCGATAAATAGGCATTTTAAAATCGACTTGCACCTGCAATTTAGCTTCAATTTGCGCGTAAAACTGATTGGCCAAAGCCAATTGTCGTTCTGCATCCCAGACTTGGCTAAAACGCTTTAAAATGACCGGATTGTACAAACCTCCGGCCACTCGGGAAGAATTTTGCGACTGGTTTTCAAAAACCACAAAAGACTTTTGGTTTTGCAATAGGGTTTCAGAGAAAGCTATACCGGCCAAACCGGAACCAACTATAATATAATCAAGCATAATTTTGAGCTAAAAAAAACTCTCACCAAAATGATGAGAGTTTTGTATAGTGTATGAAATAATCTTAATAATTCCACATGTCAGATTCGAAACTGCGAATCTTTTCTTTGACACGCTCAGATTCCAACAATTGCATTTGTGCGTTGTCTTTCATGTATTGCTGAATTTCTCTGTCGCCGTATACGTTTTCTTCTTTGTAAATCACTCCGTTAAATCTTCGTGAATTCAACAAATGGTCGAAAGTAATTGGCATAGCCGAGTTTTTATCATTGAAAGCTTTAGCTTCATGCAAAATGTCTCTAACGGCAGGGAAATACACCCAGAACAAGTCGATTACATCGGCATTTTCATTACCGGCATCTCTTGCCTCAGGAGTTACTGGACAGATTGCTAATAATCTGTATTTCAATTCTCCCTGACGTTTGTCAAAATACCAATATCCTTTAATTTTCCATCCGGCTATGTAGCTAGCATCTAATTCTTTTTTATTAATAAATTGAGGATCTAAGACTTTATTACCTGATTTATAATCATCATAAAAATTGTTTATCTCATCTTTACCGGCATCTGTGGTATCAATATAGGTAAATGAAGTTTCCATGTCCTTGAATGTCTTCTTGGTATTGAAATAATCATCTACATATACTTCTGTTATTTTACCATTTTTGATGTTTTTTACTAAAACGTCAAATAATGATCTTCTCTCTTTACCAACAAAAGCAGTATCAATTGGATAATACAAAGGAAAATTAATTCTTTCATCAACATCTATAATCTCCCAGATAGTTTTACCCATCAATACGTCTCTGTCATGCACATAACCGTAAGGTAATGGTTTGTCATTATCAGAAATCAATTGGGCAGGAGTTTTCTTTCCAATCTCATCCGGAGTTTTAGCATTCAATAAATTAGATTGTGCCGTAGTGATTGTACTCCAAGCTAGAGCTAAAACAATCGATAAAAGACTTTTAATTTTCATAATAATAATCTTGTTTATTAAGTAGATTTAATCAACTTAAAGGGCTTATTGTATTTCGTAGATTACAGGTGAAGCATCTTTAGGAATAATACCTGAAGCACCTACGATTTTAGTTTTAATATCAAAAATTGAAATTTGATCTCCTTTAGTAGCTCTGGCCAAAGCAGCTCTACATTTTTGATCTACTTTGTTACCGCTTACAATGATAGCAGGCTGACCAGGAACTTTAAAGCTGAAACGAGTAACCTCATATTTCAAATCATAAACGAAATCTTGTAAATCAGCGCTAATAGTAGACACTTCTAAACGTGATTTAGCACCTTTTTGA
>JBIIXM010000129.1:0-4862 GCA_044338435.1 Flavobacterium sp.
TCAAGTTTGTTCAGTGTGGTAGCTTATCCGAATCCATATGATTATCAGTTTAGTTTCCGCATGGAGAGTTCAAGCGAAGCGCCGGTTAGTATCAAAGTATATGATATGATAGGTAAATTGATTGAGACCCGTGAGATCAACGCCGCTGATATGCCAGTAGTATCTTTAGGAGAGCGTTATCCATCGGGAGTTTACAATGTAGTTGTGACTCAAGAGGACAATGTGAAAACCTTAAGACTAGTGAAAAGATAATTTTAAAATATAGGTTCATAAAAAAACCCATCCGAAAGGATGGGTTTTTTATTTTAGGCATAAAAAAAGGTTCCTATAGAGGAACCTTTTTAGTATGTTGTATTAGTTGATTTGTTTTCTGTATTTTCTTAAGGAATAAAAACCCAAAACCAAAGCAAAACCTATCATGATTATAAGATAAGTATTTATGGGTGACGCTGGCGGGTCGCCTCCTCCTAAATCACCATCGCCAGTGTCACCACCTGGACCGGCAAAAGCTGTTATATCAGCGAAAACCAAAAAAGCTAATAAGTATATTTTTGATAAGTCTTTCATAGTCGTTTTATTTCAGGTGGTAAATATAGCAATCATTTTTAAACTTTAAAAATTTCTACGGTAAAATTCGGATTATCAATCAAATTCAGAAGTAAAGAATAATTTTACATTCGGGAATTTACTCTGCGTCATTTGAATGGTGAATTCTGAGTCTGCTAAGAACACCAATTGTCCGTATTTGTCATGTGCCAAAAACTTTTGCTTGATGCGTTTGAACTCTTTAAACTCTTCGCTTTTTGGGTCGTTCGGTTTTACCCAACAAGCCTTGTGAACCGGGAAGTTTTCATAACTGCATTTGGCACCGTATTCGTGTTCTAAACGGTATTGAATTACCTCGTATTGTAATGCTCCAACCGTACCGATAACTTTTCGGTTGTTCATTTCTAAGGTAAACAACTGTGCTACACCTTCGTCCATTAATTGATCGACACCTTTGTCCAATTGTTTGGCTTTGAGCGGGTCGGCATTGTTAATGTAACGGAAATGCTCCGGTGAAAAACTCGGAATCCCTTTAAAGCTCATCATTTCACCTTCAGTCAAAGTGTCACCGATTTTGAAATTACCTGTATCGTGTAAGCCTACAATATCGCCGGGATATGAAATATCTACAATTTCTTTCTTCTCGGCAAAAAAAGCATTCGGACTCGAAAACTTTAAATTTTTATTCAAACGAACATGGGTGTAAGGCTTGTTTCTTTCAAAAGTTCCCGATACAATTTTCACGAAAGCCAAACGGTCGCGGTGTTTTGGGTCCATATTGGCGTGTATTTTAAAGACAAAGCCGCTCATTTTTTCTTCTTCCGGATGTACTAAACGGGTTTCCGATTCTTTCGGTCTTGGGGAAGGCGCAATTTGGACAAAGCAATCCAATAGCTCTCTCACCCCGAAATTATTCAAAGCCGATCCGAAAAACACCGGTTGCAAATCGCCGTTCAAATAAGCCTCACGGTCAAAAGCCGGATAAACTTCATCTATTAATTCCAATTCTTCTCGCAGTTTAACTGCCGGTTTCTCGCCTATGATTTTTTCTAATTCCGGACTATTGATGTCGGAAAAAGCAATAGTGTCTTCAATATTTTTTCTGCTGTCGCCGCTAAACAGATTGATGTTTTGCTCCCAAATATTGTAAATTCCTTGGAAGTCATAACCCATACCGATAGGGAAACTCAACGGCGTAACGCTCAGTTTGAGTTTTTGTTCTACTTCATCCATCAAGTCAAAGGCATCTTTTCCTTCACGGTCGAGTTTGTTAATGAAAACAATCATCGGAATGTTTCTCATTCGGCAAACTTCCACCAATTTTTCGGTTTGTTCCTCAACCCCTTTGGCTACATCAATGACCACAATTACGCTGTCTACAGCCGTTAGGGTTCTGAAAGTGTCCTCGGCAAAATCTTTGTGTCCCGGTGTATCGAGTATGTTGATTTTCTTGTCTTGATAGTTGAATGCCAAAACCGATGTGGCCACCGAAATCCCTCTTTGGCGCTCTATTTCCATGAAATCGGAAGTAGCTCCTTTCTTGATTTTGTTGTTTTTAACGGCACCGGCTTCTTGGATAGCACCTCCGAAAAGCAATAATTTTTCCGTCAAGGTCGTTTTACCGGCATCGGGGTGCGAAATAATACCGAATGTTCTGCGACGTTGTATTTCTTTTAAAAAACTCATGAATTTTTGATAAATGGTTTGCAAAAATACTATTATTTACTCAGAATTCGAGCTCCTAATCTTTCGGAGTTTTTTTTCTTCCGAAATGACACTAAAATTCTGTTAATAAAATTTTGTTAATAGTCAGTGCTATACTTGTATAATGTGTTTGAATTGTTACTTTTGTTGATTGTTACCACTATAAAATGATTCGTTCAAAATGTGGCAACGAAATCAAAAATTTAATGCTGATTTTACAAAGAAACAAAGACCTATGAGTATAAAACCGTTTTTTTTAGGATTGTTCCTGTTGGTGGCTGTGGCCGGTTTCGGGCAAACCAACACCAAAGAAGTTTTGTTTACTATCAATGATAAATCATACGATACTGATGAGTTTGCAAGGGTTTACAAGAAAAACTTAGACTTGGTGAAAGACGAATCACAAAAAGATTTAAACCAATACTTAGAACTTTTTATCGGTTACAAATTAAAAGTAAACAAAGCGTATAAATTAGGTTTGCAAAACAGTGCTAAATACCAAGCCGAGTTGAAATCGTACCGAAATCAATTGGCTAAAAACTATTTTAACGATACCAAGATTACCGAAGCCTTAATCGAAGAAGCTTATAATCGATTACAAAAGGAAGTCAGAGCGTCTCATATTTTAATCTTAGTTGACGAAAATGCGACACCCGAAGACACGATAAAAGCCTATAAAAAAATTGAAGATATTGCCAAAAGAGCTAATAACGGTGAAGACTTTGCGGTTTTAGCGGAGCAGTTTTCCGAAGACCCGTCGGCCAAAGAAAACAAAGGTGACTTGGGATATTTTACTGCATTCAGAATGGTATATGGTTTTGAAAATGCCGCCTACAACACTGCTAAAGGCAAAGTTTCTAAAATCACCCGTACTCGTTTTGGTTATCACATTGTAAAGGTCAATGATATCAGGCCTAACAGAGGCGAGGTTACGGTGGCGCACATCATGATTTTAAAAGCGAAACCGGAAGATGCTGACCAAAGCAAACCGGAAAAAACCATCAACGAGATTTACCAAAAAATCCAACAAGGCGAAAAGTTCGAAGACTTAGCCAAACAATTTTCAGAAGACAAATCCTCTTCACCCAAAGGCGGATTGTTGAGCAAATTTGGATCGGGTCAACTTAGCTCTGAAGAGTTTGAAGAAATAGCCTTTTCTCTGGCCAAGCCTAACGACATCTCTAAACCATTTCAATCAGAATTCGGATGGCATATAGTGAAGTTGATTGAAAAGCATCCGATTCGCACTATGTCTGAAATGAAAATGGAATTGGAAAATAAAATCGGTAAAGATGATCGTTCCAAAAAAATAACGGCTTCACTTAATGAGAAACTCAGAAAAAAATACACTTATAAAAAAGACACTAAAGTTTACGCCCAATTAGCTAAATGGATTACTGCTGATTTTTATGAATCAAAATGGTCGCAACCGGAAGCTGCTAAAGATTATGCCGGAATTTTACTAACCATCAATGCTAAAAAAATTGAAGGTAAAAAGTTCCTTGATTTTGTGGATAAAAAGCAAAAAGCCGGTCTTAAATTAAAACCGCTATCTCTTTTAATTGATCAACTTTATGAGCAATTTTTGGATGAGCAATTGACGTCTTATTACGATGAAAATTTAGAGACAGAGTTTCCTGATTTTGCCTATGTGATGGACGAATACCGCGATGGTTTGCTGTTGTTTGATTTAATGGAAAAAGAAATTTGGGAACGTGCTAAGACTGATACGGTAGGTTTACAAGGTTTTTACAATTCGACCAAATTCAACCACATGTGGAAAAATAGGGTAGAAGCCACTATCTTGTCTTCCACCAAAATGGAAACCATCAAGAAAGCCTTGGCTTTGTTGAAAAAGAATACGGATCCGCAAGCGATTAAAGACAAGCTTAATGTTGATAATGTAGTTAATATTATGGCCAACACCGGTAAGTTTGAAGAAGGCAACAGTGCCTTGCCGAAAGCTACCAAGTTTGAAGTAGGTATTTCGGATATCTTTAAAGAAGGAGAATATTATTTTGTGGTGAAAGTGGACAAAGTTTTGCCGGCAGCTGTGAAAACCTTAGACGAGTGTCGCGGTAAATTGGTTAACGAATACCAACAATATTTAGAACAAAGATGGGTAGACGACTTGAAACAAGAATTCAACGTGAAAGTCAACCAAGACGTCTTTGAGCGTGTTAAAAAACAGTTGCATCCCTAAATGATCAGAAGTAGTTTTTTTTTACTCTTATGTTTGTTCGCTTCTTGTAATTATTTCAAGCCTGAACAAAAACCGGAATCGATTGCCAGAGTCGGAAAGAGCTACTTGTACAAAAGTGATATTGCTACGCTGGTTCCGGCAGGAACGTCTAAAGCCGACAGTATTCTTTTGGTTCGGGATTTTATCAATCGATGGGCGAGTCAAAAACTTCTGATTGAAGCAGCTGAGCGCAACTTGAGCGATAAGAAGAAAAGTGAGTACAATGCTTTAATCAAGCAATATAAAATAGATTTGTACACCAAGGCTTATATCGAAGAAGTCGTAAAAAACACGGTTGATACTTTGGTGAATGAGGACGAATTAAAGGCCTATTACAAAGAGAACAAAGAAAATTTTAAAACCAACGGTA
>JBIIXM010000130.1:0-4849 GCA_044338435.1 Flavobacterium sp.
CCATTTTAAGATGGTTGCGCATTGGCAAAACCTTTGACAATCAAGTAGAAGTCTTGTCTGGATTATCGGCTGAGGAACCATACATTGTCTCTGCCGAAGGGAAATTATTTAACGGCGCTAAAGTTTCTATCCAATAGATTCTGAAAATCTAACAATCTAAAAATCTAAAAATGCAAGAAGGTATATCAGGTAAAATAGCCCATTTTTTCATCAATTCGAAGTTAACGATACTGTTAATGGTTGGATTAATGATTATTGGTGTATACAGTTCGTTTCTCATTCCGAGAGAAGAAGAACCGCAAATTAATGTTCCGATGGCCGACGTAATGGTAGGTTATCCGGGAGCGAGTCCGAGTGAAGTGGAAAGTCGGGTCGTAAAACCATTAGAAAAAATTCTTTCCAACATCAAAGGCGTAGAACACGTGCATAGTATGGCAATGAATGGTCAGGCGATGTTGATTGTCCAATTTTATGTAGGTCAAGATGTGGAACGCTCGTATGTAAAATTATACGACGAGTTGGCCAAACACGAAAATATATTCCCGCAAGGCGTGTACAAACCGATGGTGAAAACACGTTCTATCGACGATGTTCCGATGTTAGGATTAACCTTGTGGAGCGAAAAATTAAACGATTTTGAAATCCGTCAAATTGCGGAAGAAGTGACTTCGGAAATTGAAAAAGTCAAAGATGTGGCCATCACCAAAGAAATCGGTGGTCGAAACCGCGAAGTGAAAGTGGTGTTAGACAAAGATAAAATGGCCGAAAACGGCGTGGATGCGTTAAGCATTATGCAAATGATTCAAGCCAATAACGGCAGCTCCCAATCGGGTAGTTTTGTTTCCGCCGATAAAGAATATTTGGTAACCACGGGTGAGTTTTTGCAAACCGCCGAAGATGTTGAGAACTTGGTAGTGGGCGTCAATGCCAATCTGCCGGTTTATTTAAAACAAGTAGCTTCAGTTCAGGACGGACCTTCAACGCCGAGAAGTTATGTGTCTTTCGGATACGGAAAAGCCAATGAAAAGTTCGCTAAAAACAATTCAGAATATCCGGCGGTAACCATTTCCATCGGAAAAGTAAAAGGTGCCGACGCGATGAAAATCTCCGAAAAGATTTTGGAGAAAGTCGACCATTTAAAACAAACGCTTATCACCGATGATATTCACTTAGAAGTTACTCGTAATTACGGCGAAACTGCTTCGGATAAAGTAGGCGAGTTGTTATTACACTTAGGAATTGCGATTATCGCCGTAACTATTTTAGTAATGTTAGCCATGGGCTGGCGCGGTGGTTTGGTGGTATTCTTCTCGGTGCCGTTAACGTTTGCCTTGACGTTGTTTGCCTATTATATGTTAGGTTACACGCTGAACAGAATCACCTTATTCGCTTTAGTGTTCGTGGTTGGAATTGTGGTAGACGACAGTATCATCATCGCCGAAAACATGCACCGACATTTCAAAATGAAGCGACTGCCGTTCAAACAAGCCGCCATTTATGCGATTAACGAAGTCGGGAATCCAACCATTTTAGCCACGTTTACGGTTATAGCGGCAATTTTACCTATGGCGTTTGTATCCGGGATGATGGGACCTTATATGAGTCCGATGCCGATTGGCGCTTCGATTGCCATGTTATTGTCGTTATTCGTGGCGTTGACTGTTACGCCGTATTTAGGTTACCATTTATTACACGAAAAAGAAGCACAAGAACACAAAGTCGAACAAGGACTTGAAACGTCATGGATTTACAAAATCTACAGCAAAATGGAACGTCCATTTTTGGAAAGTTCTAAAAAACGCCGTTTGATGTTAGGCATAACCGTATTGCTACTTTTGGGTTCGGTATTGATGTTCTTTACCAAATCGGTAGCGGTGAAAATGTTGCCTTTTGACAATAAAAATGAATTCCAAGTCGTAATCGATATGCCTGAAGGTACTACTTTGGAACGAACAGCTGCGGTAACTCAGGAAATCGCTCAATACCTGTCTACGGTTCCCGAAGTGGTGAATTACCAAAACTATATCGGTACTTCGGCACCCATTACGTTTAACGGTTTGGTACGTCATTACGATATGCGTGGCGGCAGTAATATGGCGGATATTCAGGTGAATTTGTTGCACAAAGAAGACCGCGATTTGCAAAGTCACGATATTGCTAAAATCGTTCGTCCGGAAGTGCAGAAAATTGCTAAAAAATACGGCGCTAACGTAAAAATTATCGAAGTGCCGCCCGGACCGCCGGTGTTATCGACTTTAGTAGCCGAAATTTACGGACCTGATTACAAGGAGCAAATTAAAGTCGCCAACCAAGTAAAAGACATCTTAGAAAGCACCACCGATATCGTGGATGTCGATTGGATGACCGAGGACAACCAAGTCGAATACCGCTTGGAAGTCGATAAAGAAAAAGCGATGTTAAACGGAATCGCGCCACAGCAAGTAGTAGGCAATTTGACCTATTTATTAAAAGAATATCCTGTGTCTAATTTATATGATGAAAATTCGAATGATAATGTGGGCATCGTGTTGGCTTTGGATGATAAAGACAAAACGAGTTTACAAGATATTCAAAGTTTAAAAATCAGAGGCAGTCGCGGCAATGTTGTTCCGGTAAGTGATTTGGTAAAAGTGGTACAAGATACGCTGCAAAAAAACATTTATCGTAAAGACCAAAAAAGAGTCGTGTATGTAACAGCTGATATGGCCGGCGCTTTGGAAAGTCCGGTGTACGCTATCTTAGGAATGAACGAAAAGTTGCAAAAAATGCAATTACCGAAAGGGTATAAGGTGAACGAATTGTATATGGAACAACCTTCTGATGAAAGTGATTTTACCGTAAAATGGGATGGTGAGTGGCAAATTACCTTGGAAGTTTTCCGCGATTTGGGTGCTGCATTCCTAATCGTAATTGTTATCATTTACATGTTGATTGTAGGTTGGTTCCAAAATTTCAAAACCCCGATGGTGATGATGATGGCGATTCCACTTTCATTAGTCGGAATTGTGTTAGGGCACTGGTTATTGGGAGCTTTCTTTACCGCTACTTCTTTTATCGGAATGATTGCTTTGGCTGGTGTTATGGTACGAAATTCAGTGTTGCTCATCGACTTTATCGAAATCCGATTGAACGATGGTATTCCTTTGAAACAAGCCATTATTGAAGCTGGAGCAGTGCGAACTACGCCAATTTTGCTAACCACCGGAGCGGTTGTAATTGGGGCTTCTATTATTTTATTTGATCCGATATTCCAAGGGTTGGCGATTTCGTTAGTGTTTGGAGCTATAGTTTCCACACTGCTAACCTTGATTGTAGTGCCATTGATTTACTATATCACCGAGAGAAAAAAATGGGAATCAAAATTCACTGAAAAGCAATAACTTAAAGATTATACAGATGAAACTTTTAATCATAACTGCCATAGCCGAATTTGAAAATGAGGTGAACCAAATTTTAAAAAAGGCAGCCGTAAAAAAATACTCTTATAATCCTGTAACAGGTTTTAGAGATGCCACTGAGGAAGATGTCGAATCAAATTGGTTCGGGACAGCAATGACCCAAAACGAGTCTTTGATGTTTTATGCTTTTACAGAAAATGAGAATGTTGCTATCGTTTGTGATGCGGTCAAGGCATTCAATGATTCTCAAGAAACAATATCGAACATTCACGTTGCTATTCTCGATATAGAAAAAACTAACTAAAAAAAGATACCATGAAAAACAGAATTATCAGAGCTGTCGCAGGAACTTTTATCTTAATCAGTTTATTATTGGCGATTTATGTCAATCAAAATTGGTTGTGGTTTACCGCTTTTGTCGGTGCCAATTTACTGCAATCTTCCATTACCAAATGGTGTTTGATGGAAGATATACTGACGAAATTAGGCGTCAAAGATTAAGAATAAGCCACCTTCGGGTGGTTTTTTTATGCTTGATTTTACCAAATACACTACATTTGGTAACATTTTATTTAAAATGAAGTCCAATAGCCATTTAAAAACATTACTATGAAATTACTAACCAAACTAACCATAGGGTTATTTTCAGCTACTTTATTAGTGAGTTGTAACCAAAAAGAAGCTGATTTTGTTGATCCTTTGGTAACTAACCGAGATACGACTGTCAATCCGGGTGATGACTTTTTTATGTATGCCAACGGAGGCTGGTTCAAACGAAATCCGATTCCGAACAGCGAAAGAAGTAACGGAATTTTCAGAACGATAGGCGATACCATTAATTCGCAAATCAAACAAATTTGTGAAAAATCGGCTAAGATGACCGATGCGCCTAAAGGTAGTAACGAACAAAAAATTGGCGATTTCTATGCTTCCGGTATGGACACGCTACAAATTGAAAAAGTAGGCTTATCTCCTTTAAAAGCCGATTTAGACAGAATCAAAGCCGTTAAAGATGTCCCTTCTTTATTGAATACTATTGCTTACTTACATACTATCGGAGCCAATCCGGCTTTTTCTTTGTATGTGGGTCAAGACGATAAAAACAGTGCCAAATACGCCATCTTTTTAGGACAAGGCGGATTAGGATTGGGCAACCGTGATTACTATTTCAATACTGATAAAGAAACGGTAAACATTCGCGCGGAATACGTTAAGCATTTGGAAAAAATGGGACTTTTGATGGGTAAATCGTCAGAGACAGCCAAAGCCAATGCCTTAGTGATTATGAAATTGGAAACCGAATTGGCGCAAAACTCCCGTAAGTTAGAAGCACTTCGTGATCCGATTAAAAATTATAACAAAATGGGATTAGCCCAAATCAATGCGGCTACTCCGAATATCGATTGGAAAACCATGACGGCTAACATTGGTATTAAAAATGCTGATACCGT
>JBIIXM010000131.1:0-4847 GCA_044338435.1 Flavobacterium sp.
ACGGATGTTCTAATAAGACCGTTTTGCGAATCAATAGGTTCGAAATCAAACAATAATCATACGGATGAGATTGTCGTTTGGACAGCGGGATTTCTTCCCGACTTTTCCCGAAAACCCAACGCAACAGTTTTGATTTTTCAGGTTTTTCAGCTCGGTATTGCAAGCCGCCAAAGTAAACGGAATGATGGCTGTTTTGAATTTGATGGAGATAGTTTTGAATGAATCCTTTCGATTTGGGAAACATATCGCAATCCATCAACAATACCCAATCGAATTGGGCTTTTTGAATTAATGCATTCCGATTTTGTCCGCGCCCTAAATTAGTATCGTTTCTCTCAAAGCGACAGTCGGATAAGAGGTTGATTTTTTGATTGTTGTCGGTGTTCGAATTCAACGGCGAAGCATCATCTTGCACAATAATTTCGAAATTGGTGTTTTCCGCCAACAATTGTCGATGCAATTCCGTTACCAACGGTAAAGTGTTGTAATCGTATGTCGGAATTAGCACTGAAATCATTTAGAAAACGGAATTAAATAATACCTTTACAAAGAAAATATATTTTTTGGCAACTATTACAAGATGAACCGAATTGATTTAGCGAATTCCATTTTTGAAAAATTACAAGCGCAAAAATCGCAGTTGCAAGCCGACTTTAATACCGCAAACACGCCTATTCGTTATGGTTTTGTTGATGACTTACTGCCCGAAGCCGTAGCGCAGGAAATCGCAGCTGTGTTTCCCAAACCGGAAGCAATGGTGCTTAAAAAAAGCTTGCGCGAAGACAAGTACATCGCGGCCCAAATGAATTTATACCATCCGTTGCTGGAAGAAATTATATACGCTTTTCAAGACCCGAGAATCGTTGCGTTAATTGGTGAAGTTTGTGGTATAGATAACCCGATTCCCGACGAAAATTTATACGCCGGCGGGATTTCATTGATGGGACAAAATCAGTTTTTGAATCCGCATTTAGACAATTCGCACGACAAAGACCGCAACTTGTGGCGTGTGCTGAATTTGTTGTATTACGTCACACCAGATTGGCAGGAAGCTTACGGTGGTAATTTAGAACTTTGGCCTAACGGTTTGTCGCAATCGCCTGTAACTATTCACAGTAAGTTCAATCGTTTGGCCATTATGGAAACCCACAGTTATTCGTTGCATTCGGTTTCGCCCGTAGTTTTTGACGGTCATCGTTGTTGTGTGTCGAATTATTATTTTTCCGAGAAACCATTGTTGGCCGAGGATACTTTTCATGTGACTTCTTTCCGCGGTCGTCCCGAAAACAAATGGGCCGATTTGCTTTTACAAGCCGATACTTTCCTGCGTATGGGCATTCGAAAAGTCTTCAAAAAAGGCCTCAAAGAAAATCCACACGTGTATAAAAAAGACCAATAGTGTTAGCCTTTTTTCATAAATACCGTTACTCGTTGCTGATCGTGCTCATCGGACTGCTTTGGTTGGAAGTGCTCAATGTACTATTGCAACTCGATCGACAAACCTTGTTGTATCCTGATGCTTCTAATTATTTGGAATCGGCTCAAAAGATGTATTTAAAATTTACCGGACATTATTACCGTCCGATGGTGATGGCTTTCATTACCGGTTTACCATATTTGTTTGGGAGTTCTGATGCCGGTATTTTGCAATGGAGTTTACTAGTGAATGTTTTGTGTTGGATAGGTACTTCGTTATTGCTATTTCAAATCGCCAAAGATTTTTTGAAAATGAAAGTGGCTTTTGTTGTGGCTTTACTGCCGTTTTTTATTATCGGTAACGCGGTGCTCAATTACCATTTGCTCACAGAAAACATTTATACGTTTTTTATTGTTTTGGCCTTTTACAGTTTGTTTCGCTATTACAAAACCAATAATTTTTGGTTTTTGTCCTTCGGCTTGTCTTTGTTGCTGTCGAGTATGTTAATCAAGCCCGGTGCGAAGTTTTTGGCGATATTAATCCTATTGTTTTTTATCAAAACTGTCCTGAAAAATTACAAAGCCAAAGCGATGATTTTACTTTACGGCAGTGTGTTGATGATTTTGATTCAACTGGTCGGAATGAAAGTCCAATACGGCGATTTTACCATCAGTTACATTGACGGCGTTACCTATCACAATTACTTGTTCAGCAAAGCCGAATGTTTTAAAAACGGCAAGGAATACCATCAAATCAACAATCCCAGAGCGGAATATTTGTTCAGCTTGCTTTTTACCGACCAAAAACGAGTGGCTAAAGAAGATGCCATTCGCCAAATCAAAACCAATTTTCCCAACGTGGTTAAAGCGTATTTTCACAATCTTTTGGAAAACACCAAATCGGGCAATGCTTGTGTTTATGATTTGGAAAATAAAAAAGGAAGCAGTGATTTTAACTTTTGGAAAACCGCGGCATTCAATTTGTCCAAATGGCAAAACCGTCTCTTTACCGTGTTAGGCGTTTTGGTCTCGCTGTATTTTGTGCGAAAGATTTTTGCAATAAAGTCGATTTACGCTTTTATGGCATTGTTTGTACTGTATACGATAATTTTATCCGGTATATCCTGCGGTCAAGGCGATCGCTTTCATGTGATAACTTTCCCGATTGTCTTCTTGCTTTTGGCTAAAGCATTAGTCGAAACCGACCGATTTAAACGGTTTTCTGTACGACTTCAAAAATAGTGTTGTCTTCGCATTTCAAGGTTTTCGATGGGAATTTCATCAACAATGCATAATCGTGTGTAGCCATGATTACGGTTTTGCCGTTCTCGTTAATTTTTTTCAAAACTCCTAAAACTTCAGCACTCGTTTGCGGATCTAAGTTTCCGGTTGGTTCGTCGGCCAAAATCAATTCCGGGTCGTTCAACAAAGCACGGGCAATAGCGACTCTTTGTTGTTCACCACCCGAAAGTTGGTGTGGCATTTTGTTGGCAATACCTTTTAAGCCTACGCGGTCTAAAACGTCATCAATTTTATCTTGCATTCCTTGTTGGTCTGTCCAGCCGGTGGCTTTCAACACAAACAACATATTTTCGTTAACGCTTCGGTCTAACAACAATTGGAAATCTTGGAATACAATTCCTATTTTACGTCTCAAAAACGGAATGTCTTTCTCCTTTAAATTTACCAAATCATAGCCTACAATAGTACCACTGCCTTCTGTTAAAGGCAAATCGCCGTAAAGCGTTTTCATAAAACTACTTTTGCCGGTCCCGGTTTTACCAATGATATAAAGGAATTCACCTTCTTTTACTTCCAAGTTTACCTGTGATAAAATCACACGATTTTCTTGATAAATGGTAACGTTTTTCAATGATAAAACTGTTGCTGACATGGCTAATTGGGTTTATTGGGTAAAAGTAATAAAGATAAGGCTTGATTTCAAAATATATTTTTTAAAATCAGTTATCATTACAAAAGAGAATAGACGGATAGATACAAGATGATAGACAGATTCATCTCTTCGTCTCACATCTCTTCATCTAAAAAATTGTTTACAACAATGTTTATAATAAATAACAGGCTTTTTGCGTTATAGGTTTTAGAGTAATATTTTTGAATAAATAAAAAAATTCACCATGCGTAACGTTTTAATGTTATCATTTTTGTTGGGATTGACAGCGATTCCAACGATTTCCGCCCAACAATCTGCTATTTACACTCACGAGTTATCCGAGTTTGACAAGGCTGTATTGTTGTACAAAGACAAGCAATACCAATCCGCCCAAATTTTATTTGAGCGCGTTAAGCAAAATAATAAAGAACAAGAAGTAGCGGCTGATTGCGCCTACTATATCGCCAATTGCGCCATTCATTTGAATCAAACCAATGCCGATGATTTGATGGAGCAATTTGTGAAAGACTATCCAACAAGTTCCAAACAAAATCAAGCCTATATCGAAGTGGCGCAGTATTATTTCGAACAGGGGAAGTTTCCTCAAGCGTTACAGTACTTTGATAAAGTAGACGAAAGTGCGCTGACTTACGAGCAAACCGAAAAATTCACCTTCCAAAAAGGCTATGCTTATTTTACGGCCGGTAATAAAAAAGAAGCCGATGAATATTTTAAAAAAGTGGTAAACTCTAAAGAATACGGAACGCAAGCCAATTATTACTTGGGCTTCATGAAGTATGAAGACAACAATTATCAAGACGCTAATAAGTATTTCCAAAAAGTAGAAAACGAAGAAAAGTACAAAGAGAAATTGTCCTATTTCAAAGCCGATATGCATTTCAAAGCCGGTGAGTTTGAAAAAGCCATTGAAGCCGGATTGACCGCTATGCCGAACTCCAATGCCGTAGAAAAATCGGAATTGAACAAAATTATAGGCGAAAGTTATTTCAACTTAAAACAATACGATAAAGCGCTGCCGTATTTAAAAGAATACAAAGGCAAAAAAGGCAAATGGAACAACACCGATTTTTACCAATTGGGTTATGCGTATTATATGCAAAAAGACTATGAAAACGCGATTTTGCAATTCAATAAAATCATAGACGGAAAAGATTTTGTAGCCCAAAACGGCTATTACCATTTGGGAGAATGTTATTTCAAAACTGATAAAAAGCAACAGGCTTTGAATGCTTTCAAAAGTGCTTCGGAAATGGATTTCGACAAAGCCATTCAGGAAGATGCGAACTTAAATTACGCCAAATTGAGTTACGAAATCGGGAACTCTTACCAATCTATTCCCGATGTATTGGCTGCGTTTTTAGCCAAGTATCCGAATTCGCCAAGTAAGATAGAAATTGAGACGCTGTTGATTAACTCGTACATCACCTCGAAAAACTATAAAGACGCCTTGGTTTTATTAGAGAAAAACAATACCGAAACCAACAAACCGGCCTATCAAAAAGTAACATTCTACCGC
>JBIIXM010000132.1:0-4837 GCA_044338435.1 Flavobacterium sp.
ACCTTAGCACCTTAGTTACTTAAAAAAATGATCAACAATTATTACGCAATACTCATGGCCGGCGGTGTCGGTTCCCGATTTTGGCCTGTAAGCACAACCGACTTTCCTAAGCAATTCCACGATATGTTGGGCTCGGGCGAAACTTTAATTCAAAAAACTTTCAGCCGCTTGTCAAGGTTAATTCCGGCAGAAAACATTCTCATTTTAACCAACGAACGTTATAATGACTTGGTCTTGCAACAGTTGCCAATGGTTAAGTCGGAACAAGTTTTGTTGGAACCTGCAATGCGAAATACTGCGCCTTGTATTTTATACGCATCGTTAAAAATAAAAAAACAAAATCCCAATGCGGTAATGGTAGTGGCGCCCAGCGATCATTGGATTGAAGATGAAGCCGCTTTTGCACACGATTTGCAACAGTGTTTTGATTTTTGTGAAAAGGAAAAAGCCTTAATGACTTTAGGGATTCAGCCTACTTTCCCAAACACCGGATTTGGGTATATAGAATTTGATAAAGTTGATGCTAATCCGATTAAAAAAGTCAACCAATTCCGAGAAAAACCAGATTACGAAACGGCCAAGTCGTTTTTGGAAGCCGGTAATTTTTTGTGGAACGGCGGTATTTTTATTTGGAGTGCTCAATCCATTACAGAGGCTTTTGAAAAATTTCAACCTCAAATGAATGCTTTGTTCCAAAATGGATTTGACAGTTACAATACTACTGACGAAAAGCAATTTATCCTCGATAATTATCCAAACGCTGAAAATATTTCCATTGATTATGCCGTAATGGAAAAGGCCAATAATGTTTATGTATTGCCAGCCACTTTCGATTGGAATGATTTGGGAACTTGGGGTTCGTTACACGAGAAACTCGATAAAGACCATCAGAATAATGCCGTAGTAAATGCCACTGTTATTTTAGAAAATGCCTCTAATAACATCATTCGTTCTAATGCTCAAAAGTTAGTTGTTATTGATGGCTTAGATGATTACATTATAGTAGACAACGATAGTGTGCTGATGATTTACCCGAAAAGTAAAGAACAAGACATTAAGCGAATCACCGCCATGGCCGACAAATTATAATTCAAAAAGAGCATTTGCTCTTTTTTTTGTGTCAAATACTAAGAATTTACGCATTCAAATAAGATTTATCGTATCTTTCTAGAGTTAAAAATATACTACTATGAAAGATGTGCGTTGGCAAATTGGAGTAATTTTGTTTTTTTTGACACAATTGGCTTTTGGGCAATTGTCAAATTTTACCTTTACAGTCACAAAAGTAGATGAAACTTGTACCGCTAACGGCGAGTTGCATTTTTCAGTTTCTAATACCACCGCAGGCGCAACCATGTTGTATACTATTTATCGCTTGCCGGATGTTACTACGCCTATTTCCGTTCAATCCGCAACAAGCTTAACCGGATTAATTGCCGGAGATTACCGTGTTATCGCTACGCAATCTTTAGGTAGCCAAAGTGGAAGTCAACAACAAGATGTTACTATTGATGACGAAGTTAATACCTTGACCTATCAAGTTACAGGGAACGACGAAGTTTGTAGCTTTGACGGTTCCATAATCATCACTACTCTCACGGGGATGGCTGTTAACTACGAAATTTTTTCCGGCCCTGTAATAAGACCGATACAAACTTCTAATACATTTCCAAACCTAACCACAGGAACTTACCAAGTTCGGGTTCGAGACAATTGTGGTGAAGCTATTACACAAACGTATACTGTTGAAAAAGCCAATACGAATTTGGAGTTTGAATTGTTTCCGCCAGAATTGGATGATTGTAGTGTTAATGTTAGCGCCGAATTTGAACCGCTAGTTCCTAATGGCGTTATTGCTTACCCATTAACCGTAACTACTACGGTAACTCCGCCAAACGGACCTAATTTGGTTTATACTCAAACCGTGTCTTCGGGACAGTTTTTTTTACAAAATATACCTGTTTTTGAAGAAGATTACAGTTATACTTTTACGGTTGTTGATCGATGCGGAACAACTTTCACTGTTAATGGGTTAATTTCTAATTTGAACACGGATTCTTATTATTCGTTGGCACCAATTGATTGTTCACATAAAATGGCTGTTTTTTTTAATGTAATAGAATTAAACTTATTGTCAGCACCATCAGGCTATAGTTTGTCCGTACCACATAATTTCACTTCCCAAATAGTCAATAATTCTGTTGCTGTTCTGGATATGATAGCCGGTACTTACACCTTTAAAGCTGTTAGTCCTTGTAACGAATCATTTACCATTGTTGTTGAAGTTATTTTTACTGAGAGTCCGCCTTTTGATCTGGTTTACAATGTAGGCTGTAACTTTGGTTCGGTTTTGATTTATAACATACAAGAGCTGTTTCTGATTTCTGCGCCGCCGGCATATACTTTACCGCTTCCTTATAATTATACTTCCCAAATTAATTCAGCCAATTATATTGGATTGGTTTTGCCGGTTGGAACTTATGTGTTTAACGCAATAGGATTATGTGGAGGTACTGACCCGATTGAAATCATAGTAGATCTTATTCCGGCACCCGGACCTCCGGCACCTATTTTAGGAATAGGTTGTTCACCCGGATATGGTGCTGTTTATTTTACAGCCGAATTGTCCTCGGTGACTATACTTACAGCGCCGCCTTCCTATCAACAAACACTGCCTTTTAACGTATCAGACGGAATTAATCAAAACGGAACTGCTTTCTTTTTAGACATGCTTCCGGCCGGAAATTACACTTTTGAAGCTATAGTTTGCGGTATTCCTTTTATTGTGCCTTTTACTATACAAGGATATCAACCGGTAACCAATATTGCCATCAATCCGAATTGCGGTTCATTTGACTTGTCGTTAGCGCATAGTTCAAACAATTTGGGTTTTACTACTTATTGGTTGCAAAAATGGAATCCTATTACTAACAGTTGGGGACATCCTGTAACTAATGTTGGCTATACAGAAGGTTTTCTGCCTAATAATTCAAATTCTTATCCGTTGGTTAATAACGCTATCAATTACAATTTTGCTACATTAGGAAGTTTCCGAGTCTTAAAGGTATTTGATCTTTTTGAAGATGAAGTGTTGTTTAGGTGTTATGAAACCTTACAAGAATTTGAATTCAATGGTTTGCCTAAGATTACTGATGTTTATTCCGTTTCTTGCGGCAATACATTTGAAGTAATCGTATTGGCAGAAGGCTTAAATCCATTGCAATACCGAATTACTACTAAAAACGGACAGCCCTTTGCAGTAGATAACGGGAACTCTAATATGTTCTCCGGTTTGGAAGCGGCTACTTACAACTTTCAAGTGGAAGATGCCTGCGGGAATTTATTAAACAGCGCTTTTGAAATTGTGAGTCCAAATCCGTTAGAAATCACCGCCAATACCATTTTGTGTAATGGTGAAAACCTGACTTTGTCCGTGCCAGATTTTGCTTTTTTCCAGTACCAATGGTGGAAAGGAAACGATACCGCCAACATCTTGAGTACAACAAGTTCATTAGATTTTTTACCTTTTAATGTGCCTAATAATAACGGAACATATTATGTAAGCATTTCTTATACTAACAACACAGCATCTTGTTTGAATCAGGTGTTGAGTTATACCATTAATGTTTCGAATACCCAACCTAATGCCGGTGATAACAACACGGTTTCGTATTGTGGTCGTCAAGGCAATATTAATTTGTTTGCGCTTTTACAAGGTAGTTATGATACTAATGGGACTTGGTCAGAACTAACTTCCAGTGGATCTTTGACTAACAATCTTTGGAATTCTGCCGCTGTAGCCTTCGGCAACTATCAGTTTAAATATCGAGTGGTTGGCAATTGTAATGCTTCTGATGAGGCCTTCGTAAACATTACCTTAAAAGAAATTCCGCAGCAACCTATAGCTTCCTCCGACACAGTCATTTGTGATACCCGAAGTTTGAACTTGTACGCTTCTACAGTACCGAATGCGACCTATGTTTGGAGCGGACCAAACGGGTTTGCATCCCAACAGCAAAATCCAACCTTAAATCCGTTATCGCTTGCTGATAGTGGAACTTACAGCGTTTATACAGTGCTCGACGGTTGCCAATCTATACCGAATACTGTAGAAATTACGGTGAACACCTTACCGGTTGTTAGTTTGAGTCAAGATTGTATCAATGACGAGTATGTGGTTACAGCTACTACGGGTTCGAATGTCACGTTTGATTGGGCCGGGCCAGTCGGTTTCAGCAGTTCACAAAATCCGATTGTCATTACTAAAGCGGCTACAGGGAATTACGATTTAACAATTACGGATCAAAATGGGTGTAGTATGACCGAATCCATCAATGTAATTCGTACCATCTGTTCGATTCCGAAAGGTGTTTCGGCTAATAATGATGGCGATAATGATTCGTTAGATTTGACCGGTTTTGGCGTAGAAAGGCTAAAGATTTTTAACCGTTACGGTATGCTGGTTTACGAAATGGGGAATTACATCGACCAGTGGAAAGGTCAAGACAAATACGGCCATACTTTGCCAAGCGCTACTTATTACTATTTGGCTACTATGGATACCGGAGAAGTCAAATCGGGTTGGGTGTATTTGATACACAACTAATTAGTCTTCCTTATTCTGCGCTTTTCTGATTTTTTTGAAAAGATTAGACGAATATACAAAATCGGTTATTGCTTCGTTATCGGTTTTGAAGATGTCTTTTTTGGTGCCTTCCCAAGCCAAAATGCCTTCTTTCAAGAAGATAATTTTATCGCCTATTTCCATCACCGAATTCATGTCGTGGGTGTTGACTACAGTCGTAATATTGTATTCTACCGTTATTTCGTGAATCAA
>JBIIXM010000133.1:0-4835 GCA_044338435.1 Flavobacterium sp.
CAGGAATGGTTCTGAAGATTTCAGCGGTTGATCTTGGCGCTGATTGTTCCACTTGTTTCACATCTAAAGTAGTGATGGAAACACTGGATTTGATTTTGGCTCTAGGATTTACCACACCGGTAACCACTACTTCTTCTAATACTTTAGAATCGTCTTGTAGTTGGAAATCGATAGTAGTGTTTCCTTTTACTTCTACCGTTTTCTTTTCGGTAGCAAAACCGATGTAAGAAACCGTTACGGTAACCGAACCGTCGGCCAAACCAGAGAAAGAATACATTCCTTCGGCATTGGTGGAAGCCGATTTGGAACCGCTACTCAATACCACGTTAGCGCCTACTACGGCTTCTCCTTTGGCATCGGTAACTTTTCCTGATAAGCTACTGCTTTGTGAAAAAGACAAATTGAATAGCAGCAAGGCTACTACAAACAACAGCTTTTTCAAAAATAAAGTACTTTTTTTCATCATTTGTAATTTGTTTGATTAGTAAATTTTGTTGGTTTATTTTCCGAAATTATATTTTTAATTAACAGTTAATTATGAAATCGTTATCGAAAACGTTTTCGAAATTACCGAAAACGTTTTCGATTGCAAATTGAGTTTTTTTTTAAGATATTTGTTAAATGAGAGACATAACTTTAAAACAAATCGCCGAAACCCTAGGAATATCTATCACTACGGTATCCAAGGCGTTAAAAGGCTATCCCGATGTGAGTCCGAAGACCCGCAAGGCCGTTTTAGAGTTAGCTGAGTCACTCAGCTACACCCCCAACAGTTTTGCGGTTAACCTTCGAACCAAAGAGTCGCGTACCATTGGATTGATAATTCCTGAAGTTGTCCATCATTTTTTCTCCAATGTCATCAACGGAATCATTGATGAAGCAGAGAAAAATGGGTATTTGGTGATTATTTTACAGTCGAATGAATCTTTGGAATTGGAGAAAAAGCAGGTGGAACTTTTGATGCAGAAACGGGTTGACGGTATCATTATGTCTTTGTCGAATGAATCCAACGATGACGAACATATCCGCGATATTTTGCGCAAAGAAGTTCCTTTTGTCATGTTTGATAAAATATCTAAACTGATTCCGTGTTCTAAAGTAATCATCAACGACCAGAAGGCGGCATATAATGCGGTAAACCATTTGATTCAAAAAGGGTGTCGAAAAATTGCACACATTCGCGGTCCGGTGAATCCACAAAACGCGATCGACCGGTTTTTAGGCTACAAAAAAGCGTTGGAACAAAATGGCATTCCTTTCGATTCAAAATTGGTTTACACTTGTAAAAATGTGACTTTTGAAGAAGGTTTAGCCTTTGGAAAACAAATTGCGATTGAACATCCGGATGTTGATGGTATCTTTGTTATAACCGATTTGGTAGCCGTAGGTGTTTTGGCTCATTTTAATGAAATTGGCCTTAAAGTTCCGGAGCAAGTGAAAGTAATCGGATTCAGCAATTGGTTTATGTCGCAAGTAATTACTCCTAAATTAAGCACAGTTGACCAGCCGAGTTTTGAAATGGGCGTGCAATCTTTCAAACTCCTATTGGAAGAGATTAATACTAAAAAAGAATTACATCCGTTTCAGCCCAGAACCATTGAATTGGAAACTTCGGTAATTGAGCGAGAGTCTACTTCAAAAAATTAATATTTTTTTTGATGCCTTCCCATTGTGCTCTTTTGAGTGGCGAATTGGGAAAAACTTTGGCAAAGGTCTCTTCGGTGATTTCTTCCCAGTCTTTTTTGGAGTAAGACAACAGTTCGGGATACGCTTTGAATGCCGGTTCTTGGTGTGGTTTTGAAAATTTATTCCACGGACAGACATCTTGACAAACATCACAACCGAACATCCAATCGTCGAATTTCCCTTTCATCTCTGAAGGAATATTCTCTTTGAGTTCGATGGTGTAATAGGAAATACATTTGCTGCCGTCGACTATATAAGGCGATACTATGGCTTGCGTCGGACAGGCATCGATGCAAGCAGTACAAGTCCCACAATGGTCAGTGGTTGCGCCATCGTATTCCAATTCTAAATCGACTACTAATTGTGCAATAAAATAGAAGGAGCCGACTTTTTGCGTTATTAAATTGCTGTTTTTACCCATCCAACCCAAACCACTTTTAGCCGCCCAAGCTTTGTCCATTATGGGCGCCATATCGACAAAAGCCCTACCGTTCACCTCGCCGATTTCCCTTTTTATGGATTTTAAAATCTTGACCACTTTCTTCTTAATGACGTTGTGGTAATCTTTGCCATAAGCGTATTTGGATATTTTATAGCTGTCCGTGTTTTGAAATTCGGAAGGATAATAATTGACCAAAAGCGAAATCACACTTTTAGAATCGGGAACCAATAATGTTGGGTCTAAACGTTTGTCGAAATACTCCTCCATATAGCCCATTTGCCCGTGGTAATTTTGGTTTAACCAACGTTCTAAACGCGGCGCTTCTTCCTCTAAAAAACCGGCTTTGGAAATACCGCACGCCATAAAACCGAGGCGTTTGGCTTCGGCTTTGATGAATTGGGTATATTTCTCTTTACTGGAGTTCATGGTGCATTAGGGGTTGGAACGATTGTTTGAGCTCTTTTTTGTGCAGCAAAAAAAGCGAGTGCGAAAGACCCGACCCGAAGGGACACGAGGCGAAGGCCGACTGTCCGAAGGGAAATGCCCTAAAACAATCCGCCTTGAATATTCGGGTTGATCTTACCAAGGTGCTTGTATGCTTTCTCGGTGACTTCACGACCACGAGGTGTTCTGACGATAAAACCTTCTTGGATTAAAAAAGGTTCGTATACTTCTTCGATAGTTTCTCCACTCTCCGAAACAGCTGTAGCTAAAGTTGACAAACCTACCGGACCGCCTTTGAATTTTTCGATGATGGTAGTTAAAATTTTATTGTCCATTTCGTCTAAACCATGCGCATCGACATTTAAGGCTCTTAGTGAAAAACGGGCGATTTCAATATCTATTTTTCCATTGCCTTTAATTTGGGCGAAATCGCGCACACGACGCAATAATGCATTGGCGATACGCGGAGTTCCTCGGCTGCGACCTGCAATTTCGATAGCGGCTTCCATAGTTATCGGCATTTTAAGGATGCTTGAACTGCGTTGGACTATGGTAGTTAACAATTCGGTATTATAATATTGCAAACGACTTTGGATACCAAAACGAGCACGCATCGGAGCAGTTAACAAGCCCGAACGAGTGGTTGCTCCAACCAACGTAAAAGGATTGAGGTTGATTTGAACCGTTCTGGCGTTGGGTCCGGATTCAATCATGATGTCGATTTTGAAATCCTCCATAGCAGAATACAAATATTCTTCTACAACCGGACTTAGACGATGGATTTCATCAATGAATAAAACGTCCCTTTCCTCAAGATTGGTTAGTAAACCGGCCAAATCTCCTGGTTTGTCTAATACCGGTCCTGAGGTTATTTTAATACCAACTCCCAACTCATTCGCCCAAATGTTGGCCAATGTAGTTTTCCCTAAACCCGGAGGCCCATGGAAAAGTGTATGGTCTAGCGCTTCCTGACGTAAGTTCGCGGCTTCCACAAAGACTTTCAGATTGTCCAAAACTTGTTCTTGTCCGGTGAAATCGTCAAAGCTGAGCGGCCTTAACTTTTTCTCCAAATCGAGTTCTTCAGGATTGAAGTGATGGTTGGTTGGGTCTAGATTTTCATTCATCTCACAAATATATAACAAAGTTAGTTGCCAATAAAAAAGCCTTTCGGTTAGGAAAGGCTTTTTTATATGGTATGTAAGAATTAGTGATGTAATACTTCTTCTCCCGGTTTCATAGGTACGTTTTGAGGTACAAAATCGTCATCATGACCCGGTTTACTGTAATCGTAAGGCCATCTGTGAACTTCAGGTAGATCGCCTGGCCAGTTTCCGTGCATGTGTTCAACAGGAGCTGTCCACTCAAGTGTATTCGATTTCCAAGGGTTTTGTACAGATTTCTTACCGTAGAAGATACTGTGGAAGAAGTTCCACAAGAATACCAATTGAAAAGCACCACCAACCAAAGCAAAAGTTGTAATGATAACATTTACGTTTTGCAAGTCGTCGAATAACGGGAAGTTGGTATTGGTGTAATATCTTCTTGGTAGACCGGCCATACCGATAAAGTGCATTGGGAAGAATACTCCGTAGGCACATACGGCAGTCACCCAGAAGTGAACATAGCCTAAGTTTTTATTTAACATTCTTCCGAACATTCTAGGGAACCAGTGGTAGATTCCGGCGAACATTCCGTAAAGAGCAGAAATACCCATTACCAAGTGGAAGTGTGCTACTACGAAATAAGTATCGTGTACGTTAATATCCAAAGTACTATCTCCTAAAATAATCCCTGTTAAACCACCGGTGATAAAGGTTGATACCAATCCGATAGAGAACAACATAGCAGGGTTTAATTGTAGGTTACCTTTCCATAAAGTAGTGATATAGTTGAAGGCTTTTACAGCTGATGGAATTGCAATCAACAAAGTAGTAAAAGTAAATACAGAACCTAAGAACGGATTCATACCAGAGATGAACATGTGGTGACCCCAAACAATGGTTGACAAGAATGCGATGGCGATAATAGACATAATCATCGCTCTGTAACCAAAGATTGGTTTACGAGAGTTCGTAGCTATAATTTCAGAAGTAATACCTAAGGCCGGTAACAATACGATGTAAACCTCAGGGTGTCCAAGGAACCAGAATAAGTGCTCGAACAATACTGGTGAACCACCTTGGTAGTGTAATACTTCTCCAGCGATGTAAATATCAGACAAGAAGAATGATGTTCCGAAACTTCTGTCCATGATTAGCATCAA
>JBIIXM010000134.1:0-4827 GCA_044338435.1 Flavobacterium sp.
ACGTATGGCATTAAAGCTAAGTGACGAGCTCTTTTCACAGCTACAGACACTTTTCTTTGGTATTTTAATGAAGTTCCGGTTAAACGACGTGGTAAAATTTTACCTTGCTCGTTTACGAATTTCAATAAAAAGTCAGGATCTTTATAGTCTACGTATTTGATTCCTGATTTTTTGAAACGACAATACTTTTTAGTTTTATTGGTTTCAATGTTTAAAGGCGTTAAATATCTGATATCTCCGTCTTTTTTTCCTTTTGCAGATTGTTCGATTGTTGACATACTACTTACGCTTTTACTTTTAATTTTTCTCTTCTTCTTTCAGCCCAAGCTACTGCGTGTTTATCTAAACTAACAGTTAAGAAACGCATCACTCTTTCATCGCGTCTGAATTCAGTTTCGAAAGCAATTAAGACTTCCGGAGCTACTTGGAATTCAAACAAATGGTAAAAACCACTTTTTTTGTTTTGGATTTCGTAAGCTAATTTTTTTAAGCCCCAATCCTCTTTAGATACCATCTTTGCTCCTCTTGTAGTAAGAAAATCTTCAAATTTGCTTACTGTTTCCTTTACCTGAACTTCAGATAAAACGGGATTTAAGATGAAAACAGTTTCGTAATGATTCATAATAAATTTTGTTAAATTTTAAATTGGGCGCGAAGATATAAAATACTTTTCAATAACCAATCGCAAAACATTACAAATCGTCTAAATGTAAAAAATATCGTTTAAAAGCAAAAAAAATCGACGAAATGTTAGGTAGATAAAAAAAAACTATCTATTTTTACCAAACCAAATCTATAATAAATAAAAAGTATGAAATTAAATTGTGTTGTTGTTGATGATAGTTCGATACAAAGAATGATCATTGCAAAGCTAGTAAATAATCACCCGAATTTACATTTAGTAGGTGATTTTTCTAATGCAATCGAAGCCAAGAATTGCATGTCGGTACACACTGTTGACTTGATTTTTCTCGATATCGAGATGCCGGTCATCAGTGGATTTGATTTTTTAGACGGATTAAAAGTAAAACCCCAAATTATTTTTATCACGTCCAAGGCGGAATATGCTATGAAAGCGTTTGATTATGACGCTACAGATTACCTACAAAAGCCTATCGCGTTAGATCGTTTCAATGCTTCTGTTCGAAGAGCTATGGAGTTCCATATGCTTAAGAAAGAAAACCAGGAAGAAGAAGGTGAACACATCTTTATTAAGAGTAACCTCAAAAAATTGAAGGTTTACACTAATAAAATCAAATGGATTGAAGCCTATGGTGATTATGTAAAAGTAGTTACGGAAGACGACAGTAACTTGGTGCTTTCTACGATGAAATCGTTCGAGCAGGATTTATCGAAAGAGAAATTCATTCGCGTACACAAGTCTTATATTATTAATATAGACAAAGTAGAACGCTTCAATAGTAAGTTTGCTGAAATCGGAATGACTAAAATTCCATTGAGTCGCAACAAGAAAGAAGATTTAATTAAAGCGTTAGCTATTGCTTAGATTTACTCAATAAAAATCAACGTTTACAGTAACCTTTATGGTTCTGTATTGCGCTACCACTTCAAAACTATTCAGTACTTTCTGGATAGTTTTTTTTGTGCCTTGCAACGACGCATCACTCGGAATTTTAACCATTATAGTACGGATGTATTCATTGCGAATGCGACTCACCGCAGGTTCTTCCGGACCTAATACCGGAATGGAAAGATTTTGTTTCAAAACTTGATACAGCCACATTGAACCTTCTTTCAATTTTTCAAAATCACGGTGTTTTAAGGTTAAGCGAATCAAGCGATAAAACGGTGGATAATAGTAAATCTTTCTTTCGTATAGTTGTTCTTTATACATGCCTTCGTAATCATTGTGCGTCACTTGCTGAATGATATTGTGCAACGGATTATAGGTTTGAATCACCACTTTCCCGCGTTTTTCGCTACGCCCGGAACGTCCGGCTACTTGTGTCATCATTTGATAACTTCTTTCAAAAGCCCGAAAATCAGGATGATATAGCATATTGTCGGCATTCATGATACCTACCAAAGAAACATTGTCAAAATCTAAACCTTTGGCCAACATTTGAGTACCAACCAAAACATCGATTTCCCGATTCTTGAAACCGTCTATGATTTTTTCGAAACTGTATTTGCCGCGCGTAGTATCTTGGTCCATGCGCTTGATGTTTTTATTGGGAAACAAGGAAGCCAATTCTAACTCTATTTGCTCGGTTCCGAAACCTTTCGTTTCTAAATCAACACTCGAACAAGTGTGGCAATTGGTTGGCTTAGCCATATTGTAACCACAATAGTGACAACGCAACTGGTTTTTGTATTTATGATAGGTCAAACTCACATCGCATTGCGGACATTGCGGCACATGACCACAGGTTAAACATTCCAATACCGGTGAAAAGCCACGACGATTTTGAAATAGAATTACTTGTTCGTTATTAGAAAAAGCTTCGGTGATTTGTTCTATCAGTGTCAAACTAAAATGGCCTTTCATTCTTTTGCGGAAATAACTGTCCTTCAAATCCACCAATTCTATTTCAGGCATTTGTACTTTGCCGAATCGTTCTTTTAAAACAACTAAACCGAATTTACCCGAAGTCGCATTATAATACGTCTCAATACTTGGCGTTGCTGAACCCAACAAGACTTTCGATTGATGTGCATTGGCCAAAACAATAGCGGCATCACGAGCGTGATAACGCGGCGCCGGATCTTGTTGCTTGAAAGTCGGCTCATGTTCTTCATCAACTATAATTAAGCCGAGATTGGCAAAAGGCAAAAACAAAGCCGAACGCGCTCCTACAACAATTTGCGCTTTCTCAGATTGCTGCAAAACATTTTGCCATACTTCTACCCTTTCGTTATTGCTGTATTTAGAATGAAAAACAGCGACTTTATTCCCGAAATGTTTGGTCAAACGCGAAACCAATTGCGTGGTTAAAGCAATTTCGGGTAGTAAATACAATACTTGTTTGCCTTGAGCTATGTAGTGCTCGATGAGTTTGGTGTAAATTTCAGTTTTACCGCTAGAAGTCACGCCGTGCAACAAACAAATGTCTTTACCGGTAAAAGTATTTACAATTTCATCGTGTGCTTTTTGTTGGGCTTCGCTTAAGGCGAGTTGGTTTTCCTTCTGGTTTTGGGCAAAATTGACGCGGTCTTCTTGTATGTAATAGGTTTCAAAAACACCTTTATCTACCAATGCTTTGATAACGGCAGCAGATATATTGGCTGTTTCGGTGAGTTGTTTGACCGAAATAGGCTTGCGTTCTTGGGCTTGTAGCTGAAAATATTGCAATACCAATTCTTTTTGTTTGCCGGCGTTTTTGTTGAAAGTATCCAACAAGGCAATCAAATTTTCTTCTGATTGGTAGTGCGAATGCAACCTGATGTAACGCGTGAGTTTAGGCTTGTAAACTTCCTGAATTTCTTCTTCTAATGTGATGATATTTTTATGAATAAGCTTTTGAATGACGGGCAAAACCGACTTCTTATTCAGTATATCCATAATGTTTTGTACTTTCAACGAGCTTTGGTGTTGCAAGGCTTCGTAGATTAAAAACTCGTCGTCGGAAAGTTCGCTTTCGTTGACTACTGTTTCTTTTTGTTGGGAAATGATGGTTTCACTTTCCAGCAACAAAGCCGATGGCAAAGCACCGCGATACACATCGCCGATATTACACATGTAATAAGACGCTATCCAAAACCAATGGTTGATTTGAAATTCGTTAATTATCGGCTGTTCGTCGAGTATTTGGTGAATTTCTTTGGCTTCGTAGAGTGTCGGAGCGTTTTGATGCAGGTCGATAGCCAAAGCCGTATAAATTTTGTTTTTGCCAAATGGTACGGCTATGCGCATGCCTTTTTGAATGTATTGAAATTCGGCTTCCGAAACCCTGTACGTAAAGGTTTTAGGTAAAGAAAGCGGAATAATAACTTCAATATAATAATTCATCAAGGATAATTATTTTTGTCTGACCCAAGTTTGTGATCTGCCAAAAAGAGAAATACCTAAATAGCCACGGACGATTAATTTATCTTTACCTTCCAAACTAATTTTACAACGGTAGGTTTTACCGTTTTTGGGGTCAGTTATTTCTCCGCCTTCATAACTACTTCCATTCTTAATCAGACCTTTGATTATCGTTAATCCTAAAATGGGTTTGTCCTTATCAGCACCCTCACATTTAGCACACCTTTGTCTCTTTTTGTCAGCTTCAAGTATTTCAATAATTCTACCAAATAACTTTCCTTGTTCCTCAAAAATTTCAACAATTGCTTTTTTAGTCCCGGTTTCGTCATCAATAGTTGTCCATTTCCCTAAAATTGTTTGGGAAAAACTGCTCTGTGAAATCAATAAAAATCCGAGTATAAAATAAGTTTTCATTCTGACGCTAATTCTTTTTCTTTTTGGCGTTTAATTTTATTAATCGAGGCATTTAAATCGAAGCCTAACAGCAATATCATACAGTTGATCCAAATGTAAAACATAATCACCAACAGCGTTCCGATGGAACCGTATAATTCGTTGTATTTAGAAAATTTAATTACCCAAATTCCAAAACTATAGGAAGAAAGTATAATTAAAATCGTAGTAAAAACCGAACCAATAGAAATGAAAGAACGCCGCGAATCGCGTTTGATGCCGAATTTAAACAACAACGAAGTGGCGAACAGAATCATTAAAATCACAAAAGCATAACGCCCCATTTCGATGAGCGGAATGTTGTCGGAAAGTACATCTTGAATTTTGGTTTTTTGGATAATTACCTCAAAGATTACAATGGCGGCTACGGTTACAATTAACAAAAA
>JBIIXM010000135.1:0-4822 GCA_044338435.1 Flavobacterium sp.
TTGATTTTTTGTTCCATTACGCGCAAACGATCACGGAGCATCACTATTTTGTGAAAAAAAGTGTCAATAGGAACATCTTTGGCTGCCAAACCGGGTTGTCCGGGTTCTAATCTCATATTGCCGCCTCTCCATTTGTCGGCTATGGCTACCGGTTCGCCTAAGCCATTCCATTTTTTCAAGATGGTCAACAAACTTTGTTCTACATCGTAAAAACTAACGGTGTCTACTTCATTTTCTGCAGCTTCGATTACTTCAAACTCACTGTCAATAGCGATGGTTTCTAATCCGCTATCTATAAAAGTTACCCAATAATCTTTAGATGATACATTGGTAACCACACCTTTACCATATTCGGCATGGTTTATTCTTGAGCCAATTCCTAAAAGTTTCATGTTTTATCGTTTTAATATGCCACTAAAATAGTAATATCTTTTAAAAAAGAAAACACCGCTCAAGAACTTATGCGCGGTGTTTAGGGTATTGTTAAAATAGAATGTAAGGAGTTCTAAGTTATAATGACATTATTAACTCGGAGAATTTATCTTTGGTCACAGGCTTTATTATAAAATCAGTTACATGACTTATTTTTTTAGCTTTAATAAGGTCTTGTGGTGATATAGACGATGAACAAATGTAAATGATGATTTTATCAGTTTTCTGGCTGTCTAAATGAGAGAATTCGTCTAAAAACTGCCATCCATCCATGATAGGCATTGATAAATCTAAAAAAATAACATCCGGTAATTTGTAATCTGAATTCAGATTTTCTTTCAAATAATTCAATGCTTCCAGTCCGTTAACAAAGACCTTAATTTCTTTGACGTGATCTGTTTTTTCGATAATTCGTTTGGTAATGAATACAAAAGTGTCATCATCATCAACCAAGGCAAGTAGTTCGATTTTTCTCATGTTATTTGGGATTTATGTTATTTTTAAATAGCACAATTTCTTGTGTTGGAAATTATAGCCGTTTCTATGCATCAGAATTAGATATTCTTAAATCTAAAAATCTTAAGATGTAATTTTCGAAACTATTCTGTCTAATGACAGAAGAATAAGCAAATAGAGAACTTTAACTTTAACTGACAGGACAATTTTATAAGAAAAAGAACCTATTGAGTCTTGACTATAATGATATTTATCAATAACTCACCTCAAATTAATTTTTGTTATTTCTTTAAAGTGTAACTTGTGGTTCATCAATTTTCAAGCGATTAGAACCAATACACAAGAATAACAATTAAAAAACATGATACTGTGGTTGTTTCAAATTTATGTATTTTTTTTTATTAATCGTACATTTAAGCAATGTTTTTTTAACTTTTGTTTTAAAATTTTAAACAAAAATTAAACATATTAGTAATTGCAAAAAAAACCACCTATTTAAATAGGTGGTTTTCAACACAATTAACTTAACTAAAAATCTAAAAACAATAGCTATTCTCCGCCACTAATTTAGCGGTAATAGTTTCTCTTAAACCAACAATATTAGGCATGTTGGTGTATTTTGTAAAGCGACGCAAGCCCATGAGCATCATGCGTTGTTCGTCGCCTTCTGCAAATGAGATGATGCTTTCTTTTCCTTTTTGATTAACAATGTCTACGGCTTTGTATAAATATAACTTAGCCATCGCTACTTGCTCTTTGGCTTTTTCTTCTCCATGTTTTTTGGCCAATTTCTCGGTTCTTAGGATAGTACTTTCGGCTATGTAAATTTCGATTAACATATCAGCCGCTGCGGTTAACAATTGCTGATGTGCATCTAAATCCATACCGTATTTTTGAACTGCTGCTCCGGCTACCATTAAGAACGCTTTTTTCAATTTGGCGATCATTTCTTTTTCTTCCGATAACAATTCAGAATAATCCGGTGTTTCAAAAGACGGTATGCCCATCAATTCTTCTTGCACTTTCATGGCCGGACCTAACAAGTCTACGTGACCTTTCATGGCTTTCTTGATTAACATGCCTACAGACAACATGCGGTTGATTTCGTTGGTTCCTTCGTAGATACGGGCAATACGAGCATCTCTCCAAGCGCTTTCCATTGGCGTATCTTCTGAGAATCCCATACCACCGTAAATTTGAATCCCTTCATCGGCACAGTTTTGTACATCTTCCGAAACGGCTACTTTTAAGATAGAACATTCGATAGCAAATTCTTCTACGCCTTTCAATTCGGCTTCTTGGTGGCTGGCACCTTCGGCTTCGCGAATTTTGATGCGATTTTCAATGTCTTTGGCAGCTCGATAGGTAGCACTTTCTCCGGCATAAGCGGAAGTGGCCATTTCGGCTAATTTGTAACGAATAGCACCAAAACTAGAAATCGGAGTGTTGAATTGTACTCTTTCGTTAGCGTATTGAATGGCATTAGAAGTCACGCGACGTTGTGCATCCAAACAAGCAGCAGCTAATTTAATACGCCCAACATTTAAGGCATTCATGGCAATTTTGAAACCTTCGCCGCGACCTGCCAACATGTTTTCTACCGGAACTTTGGTTTCATTGAAGAAAACTTGTCTCGTAGAAGAAGCTCGAATTCCGAGTTTGTGCTCTTCTTCATTCATTGTGATGCCGTTACTCGGATCGTTTTCTACAATAAATCCGGTAATGTTTTTATCATCTTCAATGCGAGCAAAAACGATGAAGAGCGAACAAAATCCGGCATTGGAAATCCACATTTTTTGTCCGGTGATGCTATAATATTTACCATCTTCTGAAAGTACGGCTTTGGTTTTACCTGAATTCGCATCAGAACCTGCGCCCGGTTCGGTTAAGCAATAAGCGCCAAACCATTCGCCTGAAGCCAATTTCGGCACATACTTTAATTTTTGTTCTTCTGTTCCGTATAAAGTAATCGGCATGGTGCCAATACCGGTATGTGCTCCAAAAGCTGTAGAGAATGATCCGGTTGCGCCCGAGATGTAATCACATACCAAACAGGTATCAACAAATCCCATTCCCATTCCGCCATAAGCTTCGGGAACCGCTACACTTAAAAAGCCCATTTCTCCGGCTTTGTGCATCATTTCTTCAGTGAAAGCATAGTCTTTATGCTCAAATCGATCTTTATTAGGCCAAATTTCTTTGTCAACGAATTCTTTTACCGAATCGCGCATCATGATTTGTTCTTCGGTGAAATCTTCCGGAGTGAAGATGTCTTCGCACTTGGTTTCTTTTACGAGGAATTGACCTCCACGAGTGATATCGCTCATAGTATATGTTTTTTTAGTTGTTGTTTATAATAATTCGTAAACTCCTGCAGCGCCTTGACCGGTTCCGACACACATAGAAACGATACCGTATTTGTGGCCACGACGTTTCATTTCGTCAAATAACTGTACTGATAATTTAGCTCCGGTACAACCTAGTGGATGTCCTAAAGCAATTGCGCCACCATTTACATTGATGATATCCGGATTGATACCTAATTCACGTGTAACCGCTAAGGCTTGGGAAGCAAAGGCTTCGTTTAGTTCAATTAAGTTGATGTCGTTCAAGGTTAATCCGGCTTGTTTCAGGGCTTTCGGAATGGCTTTTACCGGTCCGATTCCCATAATTCGCGGTTCAACACCGGCTGCGGCATAACTTACCATGCGGGCGATAGGCGTAAGGTTCAATTCTTTTACCATCTCTTCGCTCATAATGAGTACAAAAGCCGCTCCGTCACTCATTTGTGAAGAATTCCCGGCAGTTACACTTCCATCAGCAGCAAAAACAGGTTTTAATCTTCCTAAAGCAGCGGCATTGGTGTCGGCTCTGGGACCTTCGTCTTTAGTTACAGTGTAGGATTTGGTTTCTTTTTTTCCGTTTTCGTTGATAAAAGTTTGCTCCACCGTAATGGGTACAATTTGTTGGTCGAATTTGCCTTCGGCTTGTGCTTTGATGGCTTTTAAATGAGAGTTTAAGGCAAACTCATCTTGGTCTTCTCTGGACACATTGAATTGTTTTGCAACGGCTTCTGCGGTTAATCCCATTCCCCAATAATAATCTTCATGTCCTTCTGCGGCTACACGGTAATCTGGGGTAGGTTTGTAGCCTCCCATAGGAATAAAACTCATACTCTCTGCACCTCCGGCGATGATACAATCCGCCATTCCGCTTTGGATTTTTGAGGTCGCCATAGCGATGGTTTCTAAACCTGAGGCACAATAGCGATTTACGGTTACGCCCGGAACATCGGTCACTTTTAATCCCATTAAGGAAATCAAACGCGCTACATTTAAACCTTGTTCAGCTTCAGGCATGGCGTTACCCACCATGACGTCATCGATACGGGTTTTGTCAAAATCAGGCAGTTCATTCATCATAAACTGAATGGTTTCTGCGGCCAACTCATCGGGTCTTTTGAAGCGGAATACGCCTTTGGGTGCTTTGCCTACGGCAGTTCTGTATGCTTTTACGATATATGCTGTTTTCATCTGATTAATTTCTTAATGGTTTTCCTTTGGTTAACATGAATTGGATACGCTCCAATGTTTTTCTTTCTGTACAAAGCGATAAGAAAGCTTCTCTCTCTATATCTAACAAGTACTGTTCTGAAACCAGTGTGGATTCTGACAAATCACCTCCGGCCATTACATAGGCTAATTTGTTGGCGATTTTTTGATCGTGTTCCGAAATGTATTGTCCGGCTACCATTTGGTCAGTTCCAACCAAGAACATTCCCAAGGCTTGTTTCCCAAGCACTTTGACATCTTTTCTTGGGATAGGCTGAGTGTAACCGGCTTCAGCCATTAGTAATGCGTGTTTCTTGGCTTCCGCTATTTGACGGTCTTTGTTTACTACCACGATGTCTTTCCCTTTTTGCAAAACGCCCATA
>JBIIXM010000136.1:0-4814 GCA_044338435.1 Flavobacterium sp.
ACAAAAAAAGGAACCATTCGGTTCCCTTTATTATTAATACAAACTCGGATATTGTTCCGGTTTGGCTTCATGCATAATCGCATATACTTTTTCAAAAATATCTTCTGTGGATGGTTTGGAGAAATAATCACCATCCGTTCCATACGCCGGGCGATGGGCTTTGGAAGCCAATGTCTGTGGTTGGCTGTCTAAATATTGATACCCGTTTTGCTCATCGATAATTTGTTGTAATAAATAAGCGCTCGCACCGCCGGGAACGTCTTCATCAACAACCAACAAACGATTGGTTTTAGCGATACTTTTCACACAGTCGTGGTTTACGTCAAACGGTAGCAACGACTGCGCATCAATGATTTCCACATCAATGCCAACTTCCAACAATTCTTTCGCGGCTTGCTCTACAATTCGCAAGGTTGAACCATAAGAAACGATGGTAATGTCATTTCCTTCTTTAATCGTTTCCACCACGCCAATCGGCGTTTTGAATTCACCCAAGTTGGTAGGCATTTTCTCTTTCAAACGATAACCGTTCAAACATTCTATTACCAAAGCCGGTTCGTCGGTTTCGAGTAAAGTGTTGTAAAATCCGGCGGCTTTAGTCATGTTTCTAGGAACCAAAACGTGTATGCCGCGAATCGCATTAATTATCATGCCCATAGGTGAACCCGAATGCCAAACGCCTTCCAAGCGGTGGCCACGCGTTCTGATGATTAACGGTGCTTTTTGACGGCCGTGAGTTCTGTATTGTAACGTAGCCAAGTCATCACTCATGATTTGAATGGCGTACAACAAATAGTCTAAGTATTGAATTTCAGCGATAGGTCGCAAGCCGCGCATCGCCATTCCGATACCTTGCCCTAAAATAGTGGCTTCACGGATGCCGGCATCGGCCACACGCAATTCTCCGTATTTTTCCTGCATGCCTTCCAAACCTTGATTTACATCGCCGATGTTACCGCTGTCTTCTCCAAAAATCAAGCTTTCCGGGTATTTGTTAAAGATGGCATCAAAGTTATCGCGCAATACCAATCGGGCATCTACTTCTTCGGCAGTTTCATCATAAGTTGGCGCCACGGCAACAGCACCTAATACCGCTTTATCTGATTGAGAAAAAAGGTACGAACTGAACTTCGGTTGGATTTTGTTGGTGTAATTCGTAATCCAAGTGGCCAACTGCGACTGTCCGCTTTCTTTAACAATCATGCGCAATACTTTGCGCGCTGTAGTAAGGATATCTTTGCGAATAGGCTCTTTGATAGCCGCTAATGCTGAGGTATATTGCTCGATGAATACTTTGTTAGCACTGGTTTCGGCTATGGTATTTAACAAGGCAACCAATTCGTTTTGTTCGGCTTTGATTGGCGAAACAAAAGCAGTCCAAGCGGCTTTTTTACCATCGAGCACTTCTTTTTTGGCTTCGTTATCGATGGCTTCTAATTCCTCAGTTGTAGCCAAATTATTGTTCAACAACCAGTTTCTCATTTGGGCCAAACAATCAAATTCGGCTTCCCAAGCCAAACGCTCAGCGTTTTTATATCTTTCGTGTGAACCGGAAGTCGAGTGACCTTGTGGCTGTGTTAACTCTTGTACGTGTACCAAAACCGGTACGTGTTCTTCACGGGCAATAGCCGATGCTTTTTGATAAGTTGCTATCAATGCCGGATAATCCCAACCTTTTACCGTCATGATTTCATAACCATTGTTGTCAGCATCGCGTTGAAACCCTTTTAAGATTTCGGAAATGTTTTCTTTAGTAGTTTGGTAACGGGCATGCACGGAAATACCGTATTCATCGTCCCAAACACTCATTACCATCGGCACTTGTAATACACCGGCAGCGTTGATGGTTTCAAAAAACAAACCTTCAGAAGTTGAGGCGTTACCAATGGTTCCCCAAGCCACTTCGTTTCCTTGATTGGAGAATTTGGTAAAATCTTCCAAGCCACGAACATTGCGGTATATTTTAGAGGCTTGTGCCAAACCTAGCAAACGCGGCATCTGACCGGCTGTAGGTGAAATATCGGCACTGGAGTTTTTTTGTTGGGTTAGGTTGTTCCAATTGCCGTTTTCGTCTAACGAATGCGTGGCAAAGTGACCGCCCATCTGACGTCCGGCACTCATCGGGTCGTGCGCCAAATCGGTGTGACCATACAAACCGGCAAAGAATTGCTCAATGGTTAGTTGGCCAATCGCCATCATAAAAGTCTGATCGCGATAATAGCCTGAACGGAAATCACCATTCTGAAAAGCTTTGGCCATGGCCAATTGCGGGACTTCTTTTCCGTCGCCGAAAATACCAAATTTGGCTTTCCCGGTCAGTACTTCTTTTCGGCCCAATAAACTGCATTCACGACTCACACGAGCAATACGGTAGTCATTGAGTACTTCTGCTTTGAAATCTTCGAAGGTTATTTCGGTTTTGGTTTGTGCTTCAGTCATGGTGCATTTGTTTCTAAAAAAAACAAATTTAAATAAAAAGCAGCAAGTTTCCGCATACTGTTGATAAAATGTAATTCAACTATCGATAATTTTACAGTTCAAAAAACGAAGTTGATTGATGAATATTTAAAGATTGTTAAATATTGTAAAGAATAATGTAATAATCACAAGAGTTAGAGAGCAGTTAAAACCACTTTCTGGTGAAAAGTCCGATAAGCGTATCCGGATTAAAAGTAATGATGAAACGGATGCGTTCTCCATAATTCTTTTCGCCGATTTCCCAACCATTGCTGGAGTAAACCGGGAAATACAGTTCGAAGTAATCGGTAACTAAATTAAGGCGAACCCCGCTGTCATATACAAATTGTGGTGAAGTGTTTTTGTTTTTAATCATACCGGCATCGCCATATACTTCAATCCAGTTCCAAATATTGGTACTGGCGTTTAACGTTGTCATCCATTGGTTGGCGCTGCGAACTTCCAACATCGATTTGAAAAAACCATCAGCTATAATGGATTGTTGACTGAACAAACCCGTGGTTTCGGAACGACCCAAGTAATCGTGCTCAAACAAATAATCGGTTGGTCTGTCTAATCCAAAATCAAAGTAAGTGGAAACATTGTTATTGTACAAAAAGGTACCGGCAAACAAACGTAAATTGAGTTGTCTTTTATCGTTGAAGAGTTTTCGGTATTGAATTTCGCCACCCAATTTTCCGAAAGAACCCGACAATTGTAAATCGGCTAATAAGTTATAATGCTCGGTGACTTCGGTTTTACCATTGTAGTATTTGGCATTAAAGACTTTGTAATTCTCTGTGTTTTCATCTACAGTGAAAGCCGATTTTTCTCGGTCAATCATAATGTATTTGAAGATAAGATTCTCTTTTTTGTTGTCTCTGAAATCATCAGGTCGAAAACGCATAATCACCATTGGATTGATTTTGGTATAATAAGCATCGGGTGCATAATGCAGGTAATGTCCGTTGAGTTGGTAGCGAATGTTATATAAACTGCTGTTGCGGTTGAATTGATTCACGGCAAAATTGGCTTTTCCGGACAAACTTTGTGTTTTGGTGGAAATGGTTGGGTTGACATCAAAATTAAACGGTCGGTCCAATATGGTTTTGTTGTGGAATCGAATGCCCGGCAACAAACCGTCGTATAAGTTATATTCTAGGGTCGGAATGTACACTATTTGATTGTAATTAGGGTCTTCCAAATCTTTCATGAAAATAAACTTAATTGGTCGACTGTTCAAACGAAAGCCGCGCAGCGATTGCCAGTTGTTTCTCAAATTAAACTCCGGCACTTCGTTTTTGTAATTGATGACAATCTTATCGGCTTCGTTTCTTGGAATCGTAAAAAGGCTGTCTTTCGGGAAGGTATCTATCCATTTTTTAAAGACAACTTGTTTGTTTTTAATCCCGTAAATTGGGATGGGAACTTGGGTTTCGGTTTTGTTTTTTAACGAAAATGTAATACTGTCTTTGGTGCGACTCACTTTGTCAAATTTAAAATCGATAATGTCGCGGGAGTTGATGATTTTATCAAAAAACCATGGAATGGCTTTCGGTGAATTCTTGGTTAATAAAAGCTCAAAATCATTTTTGTTGGTTTGTCGCTCTTTGTTTAAATAGATGAAAGAACGAATACTGTTAGGCACTACTTGGTTTTCCAAATAACTGTCTAAGTATTTTAAGCTCAATCCGGCTCGGTATTTAGAGGCGATTTTTTCGTTGAATTTGATCAAAGTGTTTTTTGGTGCGCCTAAGGGTTGGTCTAAGTTTTTACGCGCCATCAACATGTAAAAATAGCTGTATTGTCCGTTAAAATCTAAGCTAACCAAATTATAGCCGCGCAACAATTTCATCTTGGCCACGCTACCCATCATTTTACTTTCCGGATGGAATTCTTCTATGTATTGCATCATCGTGTAAACCTGAATGCCATCGAAAATCCAAGCGTCTTTTCTCGGGTCGAGTTGCAGTGTAGTATGCAGGTAATTGCAGAGATAGGTTTTTAAAAACTGAATCTCATACATGAATTCGTCGGGAAACGGACTGATAAAATTGGGCAATTGGTTTAAACCGTAGAACGGATTTCGGTCGTAGTCGTTTTGAGAAACCGTAATTTTTTCATGAGGATAAGCGCCTAAATTTCTGGCCACATAGTTCACCACTTTGTCAATCACAATGGCGCGTTGAATATCGGTTAAACGCGCGTCTCTGAGATTGGAAACTACCGATACGTGTTCGTTTTTATACACCGAAAATTCTTTTGCCTCGTCTAAAAATAGGTTCAGTACCAAACGGTTTTTCCCGCTAAAACGGTACTGCGTTTGGTTGTTGAGAGTTTCTTTTTCGATGGTATTC
>JBIIXM010000137.1:0-4784 GCA_044338435.1 Flavobacterium sp.
AACAAAAAAACGGGAAACGCCGGATTTAATGGCGCGTTGGATCATTTCGGTTCTGTCGTTTTCGAACTCTTCGGAATACAAATGCGTGTGGGTATCGGTAAAAATCATTGGCATTAAAGACACTAAGTTTCTGAGGTGCTAAGGTACTAAGTTTACAGAGAATTTTCCAGCATAATGGAATTTAGATTACTTTTGGAAACCAATTCAAAGCTATGAAAGACTTGCAGGAAGTGCTGAAGAAAGAAAAGTACAAAAAAATCAATTTTAAAGTTTCAAAAACGCAACATTTACTAATTAAAGCGAGTCTTAACGGCGTGACCGGCAATTTTATTTTAGATACAGGTGCTTCCAATAGTTGTGTCGGTTTTGACAATGTAGACTTTTTTAACCTTACCGCCGGAAAATCGAAAACCAAAGCAGCCGGCGCAGGAGCTACAGGGATGTTTACGCAATTGGCGAAAAACAATGATTTAAAAATAGGGCGATGGAAAACGGATGGTTTTCACTTAATCATTTTCGATATGACTCATGTGAATCAGGCTTTACAACAATACAAAGCCAAACCGGTTCACGGCATTATCGGTGCTGATGTTTTATTGGAAGGGAAAGCGATTATTGATTACTATAATCATTGCCTGTACCTGAAGTAAAATGTTTCTTCATCGAATAATACGCCAAAATCGTACTGACTAACATCAAGAAACCTCCCAAAATAAAAGGTGCTCCGGGTAATTGAAACGGTGCTTCATCGTGGGTGAAAAAGTAAAACGTATTGGTCATCATGGGTGGACCAATAATAGCCGAAGCACTCATCAAACTCGCCAACGTCCCTTGAATTTCCCCTTGTTCGTTAGCCGGTACTTTTCCGGAAACTTCCGATTGCAAAGCCGGACCGGCAATACCGCCCAAACAATACGGCACTAAAAAGGCAAACATCATCCAACTTTGGGTAGCAAAAGCAAACAGCAACATTCCGATAGTGTACAGTGATAAACCCAAATAAATACTTTTCTGGTTACCCAAACGCGGACTCGTAAAACGCACCAAGCCGCCCTGTACTAGACCAACCAAAAGACCAACTACACCTAGTGAAATTCCAACCATTTTTTCATCCCAACCAAAGCGGTACATGGTAAAGAAACTCCAATTGCTGTGAACTGCGTGTGAGCCGACATACAACAAGAAAATGGCTAAAATGAGCCCGATTAAGGAAGGGTATTTTTTCAAATTCAGCAAGGCGCCAATCGGATTGGCTCTTTTCCATTCAAAGGCACGACGGTTTTCTTTAGACAACGATTCGGGCAAGATGAAATAGCCGTACAAAAAGTTAAGTAAACACAAAACGGCTGCGGCATAAAACGGTACTCTTGAACCATATTGCCCTAATAAACCGCCAAGCACCGGACCAATGATAAAGCCCAATCCAAAGGCTGCGCCTATCATTCCGAAGTTTTTGGCTCTGTTTTCCGGCGTGCTTACATCGGCTATATAAGCGGAAGCTGTAGTAATACTGGCTCCGGTTAAACCGGCTATGATGCGGCCTACAAAGAGCCAAACAATGGTTGGGGAAAAAGCCAAGAGTAAATAATCCAGCGCAAAGGCAAAGAGCGAAATTAGGATAATCGGTCGGCGTCCGTATTTGTCACTCAAATTGCCTATTAAAGGAGCACATACAAATTGTGTTATCGCATAGGCAAAGGTTAACCATCCGCCGTATTTGGCTGCTTCGCTAATATCACCGTGAATCAATTCGGCTATCAACTTTGGAATCACCGGAATGATTATTCCCCAGCCGGTGATGTCAATCAGCATTGTGATAAAAATAAACCCTATTGCGGCTTGCTTCTTGTTTTTTTTCATAGTTGATTTTTTGGGCGTTACCCTGCGGGTCGGGCTTTTCGCGCTACGCGGTAGCTTGGCTTCACCCGAGGCCAACGGCCGAACTGACCGAAGGTAATCGCTAACGCTAACAATATCTTAACGAGAACTTATGCAAATAAACGAAAAATCCCGTTTAGAAGTCTCTATGGAATTTTAAATCTACTGTTGAAAAATCAAAAACTCCACTGTAACCTATAAAAATGCGAAACCCGACTTTTCAGTCGGGTCGCAAACTACAATTATTTTAAATTAAAGACTTTCCGATTTCTTTATACAAAAAACTTTCGGCCTTCATTCCCGTTTGGGGTTTCTAATACTACGGATTACTTTTCTAATTTCAACCAGAAATAATCGTTCCATCCTTCTATAAGTCGGGTTGGATCAGTATTTTTAGATCGGTCTTGTTCAGCTATCAGTACAATTTTTTTGTCTTTAACCGTGAATTTGTATTCTCTTGGTTTGGCCTCACCTTCTACGGTTAGTTCAATTCTGTAGCTACCATCGGTTAAATCAGCAAATTTAATTTCGCCCGGTTTGCTTACCAATTTGAATGCACACTGATTCTCGTTCCATTTGGCTTGTTCTACTTGAGCAGTGTTTGGACCGTTCCCGTAATGTTGTGCATACAACTTGTTGTCTTTGAACATTTTTACAGACCATTTTACGCTTTTGTTTGTTTTTCTACTGTTGGATGGATTCGGCATAAATTCTTCGTGAGTTAGGTAAAAACCAAAAAGAAGATTTCCGGTATCGGCATGATTCAAATAAGCGAAGTTATTCCATGGGCCACGAACCACATACATTTCATTCATCGCCGCATAAGCATCATTATTGGTTAATTTTACCAATTCAAAGTCAAAGGAATAAAACATTTTATCACCGGCATAAAAATCCAATCGGTAATTGCCCGGTCCCCAGTCTGTAATAAATGATTCCGAATGCCCTACCCATTCACCATCACGTTGGTAACGACTAGTAGGCTCATTAAACTTGGTCTTTTTACCATCATCAAAAACTTGGTTACCGGAATACTCAAAATAGTTCATGTATTGGTTGTTTTTGAACACTTTGATTCTTAAATACTCCGACTGATCCGAAATAGCATTAACTGTTTTTCCGCCTACTGTTTTATTAGGAATGAAAGTCGCAGTATAACTGTTTATTGTACCAGCCGTGGTTCCGTAAAGGAGTGAGCTCATAGTTATTGCCGGTGTTTGTTTGAACTGCGTCCAATCTAACTTTAACCCAGCCGGGAAACCGCCACCGCCGCCTTTTTTGTTTTTATCGCCTTTTTTGACTCCTTCTTTTCCTTTCTCTACAGTCTCAACCACTTCTGATGCTTGATTGGCTGTGTTTTTTGCTTTGTTTAATTTGTTTAATAACTGTGCTTGGCTATTGACTGTAAAAGCAATACATGCCAGTAAAATAATTTTTTTCATTGGTTTGATTAGTTTTTGTGTTTTTGACATTTTTCGCTCACAATATAGTTAAAAGCCCAATAATTCAAGGGAAATATCGAAAAATAAATACAAAATACTGATTTTCAGATTTTTAAAAATGGTTTTTCTGGCTTAGGTATAGAAAAAAGGAGTTGAGGAGATTGGAATAAAAAACAACAGTTCCCCCAGATCATTTTGGGGAAGATTTGTTAAACCTGAAAAAATTAATAATCACAATCTCAAAAAAATCCCGTTTAGAAAACCAAACGGGATTTACATATATATAGGCGCCTCATCCGAGGCAGGTAGAAACCCTACAGCTCTAAAGCTTTCTTAGGGTTGTTATTCATCAAAATTTCTACCGGATTTTCTAAGGCCTCTTTAACCGCTACTAAGAATCCAACTGACTCGCGTCCGTCAATGATTCTGTGGTCATACGATAAGGCCACGTACATTACCGGAGCAATTACGATTTGTCCGTTTCTCACGATAGGTCTTTCCACTACATTGTGCATGCCTAAAATTCCCGATTGTGGTGGGTTAATAATTGGCGTACTCAACATACTTCCGAAAACACCACCATTTGAAATAGTGAATGTTCCGCCGGTCATTTCGTCAACGGTAATTTGTCCGTCACGAGCTCTTAAGGCTAAGCGCTTGATTTCGGCTTCTACACCTCTGAATGATAAGGTTTCGGCATTTCTCATTACCGGAACCATTAAACCTTTAGGTCCTGAAACCGCTACTGAGATATCGCAGAAGTCATAAGAAATCTTTTCTTGACCGTCGATCATTGAGTTCACATCCGGATATAATTGTAACGCACGAGTAACCGCTTTGGTGAAGAACGACATAAAGCCTAATCCTAAACCGTGTTTGGCTTTGAATTCTTCTTTGTATTGATCACGCAATGCGTAGATATTGGTCATATCAACCTCGTTAAACGTTGTCAACATCGCGGTTTCGTTTTTAGCCGACACTAATCTTTCGGCTACTTTACGACGCAACATCGATAATTTTGTTCTTTCTGAACCACGAGTTCCGCCGGTTGGAGTTCCCATAGAAGGTACAGCGTTTACCGCATCTTCTTTAGTGATTCTACCATCTTTACCGGTTCCAACGATGTCAGCAGGTTGGATGTTTTTTTCTTCTAATATTTTTCTTGCTGCCGGAGATGGTGTTTGCGCTGCATAAGTAGCTGCCGGAGCCGGAGCTGCTTTTGGTGCTTCTACTTTCTTTTCTTCTGCTTTTGGCGCTTCTTCTTTTACCTCAGCTGCTGCCGGAGCACTTCCGCTAGGTTTAGCTGCGCTGGTGTCGATTAAACAAACTACTGCGCCAACGGCTACTGCGTCACCTTCAGAGGCTTTTAGCGTGATAATTCCGCTGGCTTCTGCCGGTAACTCTAAAGTCGCCTTATCTGAATCTACCTCAGCGATGGCTTGGTCTTTTTCTACATAATCACCG